>DASUXE010000250.1:0-7901 GCA_036378075.1 Gammaproteobacteria bacterium | reverse complement strand
CGACTGCGTTGTTGCCGGGCTTACCGGTGAAATCGCCCATCACCAGCATCTTCAATGGCAATTCGACATCTTCGGACTGATCGCCGGTGTCGGATTTGTACACGATGCTGACGCGCTCCTTGGGAGCTACTGAACCCTTGTCGTTATCGGCCATGACGTTACCCTCCGGTTAGATCTTCACACTTAAGGCCAGCGCGGGATCAATGCTGCTCAAGCGCGAGAACGTGTTCGCGATTTTTGCCGCTGAATCCTGTGCATTCCTGGATTTACCCGCCGACTTCTCGTAGGCGGACAACAACAACTTGTAGACGCGCGCCGCCAGTTCCGGCTCCCAGTCGCGCAATTTGAATTCGTCGGCGCGCGCCGCCAGCTCTTCCAGCAGCGAGGCTGCAACGTGTGCATGTCCCGTCTGCATCAGCAACTGCGCGAGTGAAAAACGCCACATGAACTGTTCACGCGCGCTGCTGGTTGTACTCCACCCCTGTGACAACTGTTTGACGGCGGCATCGAGATTGCCGGCGGTTGCCGCCGCACGCGCTTCAGTAAGCGCGCTTTCCCACGGCGCGTCGCCGCGACTGCGACGACTGGCACCGGTACCGCCGCCGCTATCGCCAGTGAGAACTTCTGTTTCCAGCCAAGTGCGGGTAGTCTCATCCGCGAACGGGGTGCCGTTTACGAACTGCAGGTCCAGCAACTGCGGAAATGCAGCAAGAAAATGCCGCAATTCGCGCAGCACCGTCTTGTGCGCGGCAGCACCCTTTTCGCCCATTGTCTGCAGCACGTCGGCCGCGAATTTCTGTCCATCCAGCCAGTACGGCGCCTTGGTAAGCGCGGTTTCCAGCTCGGGCAGCAGGGCATCGAGCTGGCCGTTCTGGCGCTGGTTTTCGAAAGCCTTGGTGCGTTCAGGTGCCGGTGCCGGAATCTGGGTCTGACCATCGGTCTGGGCCGGCAGGCTATCCACCAGGATCCAGGTCATCAGGCGCCCCAACCGGTACGCACGCGCATCCGTGACGTCCTTGCCAAGCCAGTATCTGGTGACCTTGCGGGCAATATCCTGCAGCTGCCGAAGGGCCTTTTTGGCATCCCCGTCCGAGGTAATCTCGGCGATCTCGGCTGCAGGCGCGGCTGCCGTCGGGCGCGGAGCCGAGGCAACGCTGGGGGCTGCCGGGGCAGGGGCCGGTGCCGCGGCTTGTGCCGCCTGTTGCTGCTCGGCGGCTTCCAGGGACTGCAGATGGTCTTTCAACGGACGGCTCAAATCCCGGAGCGAAGGCGCATCCTGGCCCATCTTTTCGTCAAGACAGGCGTCGATTTCCTTGAGCAGGGCCACGGCCTGCCCCAATGCAGCTTTGTCACCACGCTTGGGAGTCGTATCCCGCACAAAGCGGCCGGCTTTCTCGGCCAGCCAGGCGACCGCCGTACCCCTCGCGCGCAGGCGTTTGACCTCCGGAAACAGGCCATCCCAATGCTGGATCAGAAGGTCCCGGATGATGTTCAGGCCGGCCGCCAGACCCTGGTAGCGTTCGGCCTCGATCAGACCCCGGCAAAGGTAGGCCGCAACCAGCAGATCCTTGGATTTGGTCTGCAGAATCAGGGCCGAAAGCTCGACCACGCGTTTCCAATCGACAGCCGTGGGAGTCAGGGATTCCTGTTTGGCAAGTTCGGCCTCGAGTTGTTCGAATTCGGACTCGTAGCGCGCGGAGCTTCCGCACGGGTGGTCCGGGGAAATGGCGGCCGCGCCCAGGCTGGCAAAACGATGGTTTGTGGCGGTTTCGTCCACGTTTCCCACCTTCAATCAGGACCTTCGTTACCGGGACATCCCGTCCGCGGACCTTAATAATATTTGGTGTTCTTTGTCTCGACGCCTGAATTTCAGGGGCACCTGCGGCATGGCCTCGCGTTTGCACGCGAGCACCGCGGGCGTGAGCCCTGAAGCAAACCGTTGGGATTCGGAGCTTAATCCAGATCCATATTTCAGCGGCTTGATAACCAGCTGCCCCGGGACCCCCGAACGGCGATGGCCGGTTTAGTTAAGGTAGTGGAGACTAACATAAGTTCAGAGGCGGTAAAAAAAAATTATTCGGCTGGCCAAATGATCACCAGTTGCCCCGTTTTTACCCGCCTCACCACGGATCCCGGCAGTTGGTACGGTGCCTGCCGCGGCAGGCGCTGTTACACTTGCCGGCAGCCACTCCATGACTTTCAGGGTTCCATCCCCTGGAGACTGTTGGTGTCGTTATGACCGTTAACTACTCTTTCCAATGACCTTAGGTATAGACACGCGTCATGTTCATCAGCAAGGAAAAACTCTATGCGCTGTTGCTCGCCGATTACGGCGACGGCCCGGCGAACGCACCTGATCCTTACCAACGCAAGAATCTGGAAACCGTGATCACCGAACATGACGGCCGGGTGCTGGAAAGTGTTCCCAATCGGCTGTTCGCGGCGTTCAAGCTGGCGGATTCGGCGCTGGAAACGGCCAAAGCCCTGCACGCGACACCCGCCGGCAGCCCACCCGTGTTGCCGCGGCTCAGCGTGCATGCCGGGAAGATTCTGCTGGATGAGCAAAATGCCTCGGGCGCTGCCGTCAATGCGTTGCTGTTGCTGGCTGAAATGGCTTCGGAAAAACACGTGTTGCTGACTGGTTCGGTTTGCAAGGAGCTTTCGGCTTTCTGGCAAACCCAGCTCCTGCCCTTGCCGCAAGCTTCGCCGCTGCCGGATCCCCATGAGACCTTGCACGTCCTGCCCTGGGAACAGGAGGACCGCACCCGCATGGTCACCATGATGTGGGGCAGCCGTGATCAGACCAGCGCCCGCATCCACCTGGAACTGTCGTACCGCGGCAAACAACTGGATGTCAGCGAAGCACAACCGGCGGTAATCATCGGCCGCTCCAGCCAGTGCGATCTGGTGGTCTATCACAAACTCGCGTCACGCCTGCATGCCAGGGTTGAATACCGCGAAGGCAATTTCGTGCTGGTCGATCAAAGCGGCAACGGCACGTTTGTGGCATTTGCCAATGGTGACAAGCGCCGTGTACACATGAACAACATCCCGATTCGTGGCAGTGGCAAGATCGGTCTGGGTGACGAAAACGACGCGTTGTCAGAAGATGCGATTCAGTTCGTGTGTGTGGAGTAACACACACCACATTTGATCCGGCCTGAACAGTGAACGGCGACGGGTTCGTAATGGCTCGTGACTTCTCAAACAACTAACCCCGCTTGATGCGGGGTTACTCATTTTGGCGCGCCCGACAGGATTCGAACCTGTGACCTACAGCGTCGGAGGCTGTCGCTCTATCCAGCTGAGCTACGGGCGCAAACTGTTTTCAAACCATCAGCGGTTCATAACCATCCCTGGTATGCCCGCCAGCCGCGACGTCCGACCGCCAGGGATGGCGGAAGTGCAGATTTTGCAGGAGCAAAAATCTGCCTGTCGCGTCGGCCGCTCCCGGCATCCTGCCTCCCGCGGCACTCGTGCATCCCTGCACATCGTTCACTCGGGACGAAGCGGTGCTTCGTCTGAAATCACCGGCTCACCCAGCTGAGCTACGGGCGCTTCAAAAAGGGGGCGGAAGGATACCGCGAACCCCCGGCAACGTCCAATTTTACCGGCTACTTTGTCTTGCGTGGATCCGGCGGCCGTGGCTGGCTGTCCACAAACGTCGCCACGTCCCAGGCCTCTTGCACCGTCAGCTGACGGCCGCCGCCATAAGGCATATTGGCGTGAATGAATGCTGCGGCATTACTTCGGTTGTGCATGCCGGCGCCGTCGTTGTAGGAACGCGGCCCCCACAAGGGCGGAAAAATCCCAGCATCCCGCGCCCTCCGCCCCTGACCATCGGCGCCGTGGCACATCGCACAGTTGTTCGCGTACACCTCGCCACCGCGAGTAACGCTCGGCTTCCTGGCCGGCTCAGCCAGCTTTGGATAACCGGAATGCTCCGGTTTGATGCCAACCGGCAAGCCTGTTGCCAGCCAGTGGAAATACGTTACCAGCGCGGTCATCTCCGGGCTGTCCGCTGGCGGCGGTGTGCCGTTCATGCTGAAACGGAAACAACCCTGAACCCGCGCTTCGATGGTGTTGATCTGGTGATTCTTGCTGCGATAGTGCGGGTACATCACGTACGCCGCCCACATCGGTGCGGACGATCCTTCACGGCCTTGATTGATGTGGCAATTCACGCAATTGAGGTCGTTGCCGACGTACTTTGGCGCCAACGTACGGGTGTGCTCCATGATCTGCAAACCCTGCCAGATAGCATCGCCATCGGGACCCCCGGGAATGGCATTGAGTGGCGGCGGCGTAAACGTGTCGGATGACTGTGCCACTGGTTTGTATGCTTTGTCGAAAGCCGGACGTACTGCTGCTGTCTTCTCACCGGTTTTGACTGTACCGATATAAGCTGTGACTGCATCGATGCCTTTATCGCTCAGACCGTTGCTGATCTTTTTCATGGTATCCGCTGCCAGTGAATGATCACTGGTCTGTTGCAGCCGTTTCAAAGCTGCATGAAGATACTGCACCGGTTGCCCGGCAAGTGCCGGGACGTCCGGCGCCACACCGGCGAGATCGGGGGCATGGCAGCTGGCGCAAGCTGGCACGCCGTGCTGCCAGTCACCGACTGTTACCAGTTCGCGTCCGCGTGCCAGCTGTGTCTGATCCGGTTTGCCTGCCGTCTGGGCAGCATATGCCGGATGCAATCCGGAGATATAACTCGCAAGCTGATGCATGTCGGCCGTGTCGAGCTGGCTCGCCATTGGCGACATCAATGCATTCTTGCGCACGCCGGATTTGAAACTTTCCAACTGACGATAAAGGTAGTCCGCCGGCTGTCCGGCAAGGCGCGGAAATGTGCCGTTGCCACCCTGTGTCTGCGGACCATGGCAGCCAGTGCAGGTTGCAAACTTTGCAGGTGGGCTCTGCGCAAAGACAGCTGCCGAAAATGTGGTCAATAGCAGGGCTATCGGCAATAGTACGCGCGCCATTTTTTCTTCCTCTTATTTGGACGGCGGTTCAAACCCGTAGCGGCGATAAACGGACTGTCCTTCGGGACTCAACAGGAATTTCATGAATGCTTTCGCCGCCTCGGGATGCGGCGCGGCTTTCATGCTGCCCGCCGCGTAGGTCACGCTGAGATTCTGATCAGCGGGAATTTCAACCAGCTCTGCGGGGTTATGCAGAATATGCTGCTGGAAATACGCTTCCGTGTACCAGACCGGTCCGGCATCGGACTGTCGGCGCAGGATCCGCAACGGTGTCTGCCGATGGTGAATCTGCGTCAGATAGGTGCTGCCGGCTTTGACTTTGACTGACATGATCTGATGATCCAGCGCATCACCACCGGCTTTGCGGAAACTCGCTTCGATCGCCCGCGCAATTCCTTCCCACTTGGGATTCGGCATGCTGACTCGCACGTCGGCCCGGCCCAGGTCCTTGAGTCCGCGAACCCGTTTCGGATTGCCCTTGTACACCATGATCGCGAGGCGATTGCGGGCGTAATCTTCGGTCTGTTCAAACCAGTGATGCTGGTCCTGCAATTCAATAATCCGTTTCGTGCCCGCGGTGTAAACATCCGGCTGCAGCGCGATACGCATGTTGCCCATCACCAGCGCGCCCTGCTCGATCTGCTGCACGAGAATACCCGGCGGCAGCGTTTCGACAAAGACACGTTGATATTCCGGATGTGCCTGCTTGAATGCCTGCACCAGATCATGCACCACCATGAACTGGTTGCCGGCGAAGAACACGACCAATTGCGGATCGGTGATATCGCCGTGCAGATCCGCGACGATGTCGATTTCCGGAATCGTGAAGGATTTGCCGTTCTGTGGAGGCGGATTCCAGGGTGGCAGGAAATCATTGTTGGCTGCCGCGAGACCGGTTGCTGACAGCAGCATCGCTGCTGTCAGCATTACCGTGATCGCATGACGCCGCTTGCTGTGCTGCGTTGACATGGGCGATTTCAATCCTTAATTACATCGGGAACAGGGCATAACCCTTGTCTTCAAGGATGATGATGGTGGACAAGGCGGACAGTGCGACTTTCACGTCGGGATTGATCCACTTGTAATCGTATTTGAATCCGGCCACGGCTTGACTGCAGACAGCGATCTGCACGCCTTTGGCTTCAAGTTCCTTGATCAGCGCGAGATTCGGATTATCCACGCCGAACTCCTTTTGGTAATGCTCGTTGTCGAGCGCGACCGGCGTGGCCTTGCCGTGCAGGATCACCACAAACTTGAGGTGTTTCATCGGCACATGCGCGGAGGCAAACAGGTTGACGGCGCGTGCCACGTGGTCAAGTCCGCCATTGACCTCTTTTGGATCAGAGGAACCGCCGGTGTCGCTGAAGATCGCCTTGTATGTCGTCTTTGGATTGGGCTGAAACGCAGCGTCGGGCATCGGATGTACCTTGCCTGCGCCCTTGATGACGGGGTTCTGCCAGAACAGGTTGTCGGCTGCCTGCGCGGGTTGCAACGCGAGTGCGGCGAAAGCCAACAGGCCAAATATCAGACTTGAATAGCGGTGCATAGGAATTCTCCGGATTGAAAGTTCGATGCCGGCGCGGGCCACCCGCGCTGCAGGAAAATGTACTCGGAGCTGCACAATAGAACAAATGGATGGGTCGTACGCCAGCTGAACCCTGGTTGGTCCGCACATCCTGTCTTCCGCGTCGCGCCGTCGTTACCGGCGGCGGTGCACAGTGGCCGCATCAATGGCGGCGCCCCGAAACGCCGGGCGGGCGTTTCCCTGACTCTACGGCAGGCTATATAATGCCGCCCCTATCCGGCGCTATGCAGCATGCCGCAACTGAACGACCGACAGGGGATTGCCGTGGAACACGGGAAAAATCATCACGATCAGCACTTTTTCGATACCTTCCTGCTGGTAATCGGCGCGCTGGTAGCCATCGCCTTCATCGCCTACTGGATCGCGAGTGACATCGCCCAGGCCACGCCGGGCGCCTATGACCGGGGCGGGGCGGTGCAGGAGAAACTGATCGACCAGCGTCTGGCCCCGGTCGGGGATGTGCAAATCTCCGGCAATGCGGCGACCCAGATGGCGGTCGCCAAACCCGCTGCCGCCAGCGGCCCGCCCAAGTCGGGCAAGGAAATCTGGGAAGGGACTTGCTCGGCCTGTCACAGCACCGGCGTGCTCGGCGCACCCAAGATCGGCAACAAGGCAGAATGGGGGCCACGCCTGACCCAGGGCCTCAAGACGCTGGAAGACCACGCGCTGCACGGCATCAGGCAGATGCCGGCCAAGGGCAATAACCCTGCGCTGAGCGATGCGGAAGTGATCAGTGCCATGGAATACATGATCAGCCAGAGTGGCGGGGCGAAACTGATCAAACACTGATCAGACCCGCTGTGCGGTTTTACAGAAGCCGCCCGAGGGCGGCTTCTTCACGTTCAGGGTTCGGCCAACAGCCCCCGGATATGGTCGAGATACAGCCGGCCATGCTGCTGGCGCTCCGCATCGGTGACCGGACGCGACGCATCGGACCATTCCAGATCCGCTTCGGGCAGCTCTTTCAGGAACCGGCTCGGTTCACAGTCCCTGTCCTCGCCGTAGCTGCGGCGTTTTGCCGCGTGACTCAAGGTCAGTGTGCGCTGAGCACGGGTGATACCGACGTAGGCAAGCCGTCGTTCTTCATCGATGTTTTCGCCTTCCATGCTGTTGCGGTGCGGTAGCAATTCCTCCTCCATGCCGACCAGAAACACATGCGGGAACTCGAGTCCCTTGGCGGCGTGCAAGGTCATCAGACTGACCGCGTCACCCGTGTCTTCATCCTGATTGCGGTCCAGCATGTCCATCAACGACAACTGGGCGAGCGTATCGGCCAGATTGCGCTCTTCCCCGGGCTCGGCAGTCGGGCGCGACAACCAGCCGATGAA
>DASUXE010000249.1:0-5135 GCA_036378075.1 Gammaproteobacteria bacterium | reverse complement strand
TCATATCCTGGCTGAACATCGGGTCACTCCGCTGAATGGGGTTGGTTCGGGGCAGGCAATTTTACCCCAGCAAGAGGGGCCATCAGGCGCAACATCCGGAAAATCAAGGCAAAAAGGCTAAAAACCGGTCACTTCAGGTCTGCAAAAATGCCTCCACCACGCCATTCCAGGCCAGTGCCAGATTGCGGCGGTTGTAACCGCCACCGCCCATGCCCACGATGCGGCCCCCGCAATACTGTTCCGCCAGCGTGCACAAGCGCGCCGCGGCCAGCGCATGTGCGGCCGGCGTATAGCGCAGGTGGGTAATCGGATCACCGGCGATGCTGTCGGCACCGCACTGGAACAGGATGAACTCCGGTGGATGCGCTGCCAGGTGCTGCTCGACGCGCTGCCAGGCGGGATCGAATTCCGCATCACCGGCACCCGGCGGCATCGGGATATTGAGCTTGGTGCCGGCGGCCGCGCCCTTGCCGGTTTCATCCGCGGCGCCGGTCCCGGGATACAGAAACCGGCCATCTTCGTGCAGGTCGGCGAAAATCAACTCCGGGTCAGATTCGTAGGCGTACATCACGCCGTCGCCATGGTGCGCATCGATGTCCACGTAGGCAATGCGCTTCAGACCGTGTTCGCGCCGCAGATATTCCACCGCCACGCCGATGTCGTTGAGCACACAGAAGCCTGCCGCATGACTGCGACCGGCGTGGTGCAGGCCGCTGATCGGCACAAAGGCGCGCCGCCAATCCTGCCGCATCACCCCCGCCACCGCGTTCAGGGTGGCGCCGACCACCTGGTTGGCCGCATCCAGGATATCGGGCAAGGCCGGCGTGTCGCCGCCGTCCAGAAATCCCTCGCCTTCGCGGCAGCGCCGGGTCAGAAAATCCAGGTATTCGCGACTGTGAAATCCCGCCAGTTCTGAATCCGCGGCATGCCGGGCGGGAATCGGCAACACCTGCCGGTCCAGACCACGGCTGCAGGTTTCGCGCCAGAACGCATCGAAACGGTCCGGTCCGAACGGATGACCGTCGCCAAACCCGTAGCGGGACTGGGCGGGATCGTGACAGACAGCGACCTGCATGTTGCACCTCGCGGACAGCGGACAGTGCGATATTATGGCCGCCCGCGCCGACAAAGGCTTGTCTCCATGCCAGATACCATCAGCGTCAAACGCATCCAGGTGGGTTGGCGTGAATGGGTTGCGTTGCCGGAACTCGGTATTCGCCGGGTCAAGGCCAAGATCGACACCGGCGCACGGACGTCCGCCCTGCATGCGTTCGCCGTGGAGCCGTTCAGCCGCGAGGGCAAGCGCATGGTGCGGTTCGGCATTCATCCCCTGCAGCTGCAATCGTCTCCCGAAACCTTCTGTGAAGCGGAAGTCGTGGACGAACGCTGGATCACGGATTCGGGCGGACACCGCGAACTGCGCCCGGTCATTCTCACGCCGGTTGCGCTGGCGGGCCTGACCTGGCCGATCGAATTGACGCTGACGGATCGCGACACCATGCGCTTCCGCTTGTTGATCGGCCGCAGTGCGATGAACCGACGTCTGATTGTGGATCCGGATGCGTCTTATCTCGGCGGCGGCCGCGAGCCCGGTGATATCGAGAACGATGCCGACAATGACAACGAAGAATGAACCCTTCACGACGAAACGGAATGCCCGCATGACCCGAAAGCGCCACATGAAAATTGCCATCCTGTCGCGCAACACGCGCCTGTATTCCACCAAACGGCTGGTGGAAGCCGGCATGCAGCATGGCCACGACGTGTATGTCATCGATCCGCTGCATTGCTACATGAACATTGCCACCGACAATCCGGAAATCCATTTCAAGGGCCGCAAGCTGGAAGGCTTCGACGCGGTGATTCCGCGTATCGGTGCGTCGGTGACGTTCTACGCCACCGCGGTGCTGCGTCAGTTCGAAATGATCGGTGTCTATTCGCTGAACGAATCCGTCGCCATTGGCCGCGCTCGCGACAAATTGCGTTCGCTGCAACTGCTGTCGCGCAAGGGCATCGGCATGCCGGTAACCGGTTTCGCGCATTCGCCGGACGACACCGACGATCTGCTGGCGCTGGTCGGCAACGCGCCGGCCGTCATCAAACTGATCGAAGGCACCCAGGGCGAAGGCGTGGTGCTGGCTGAGACCCGCCAGGCTGCGGAAAGCGTGATCGATGCGTTCCGCGGTCTGGATGCGCACTTTCTGGTGCAGGAATTCATCAAGGAATCGCGCGGCAGCGACATCCGCTGTTTCGTGATCGGCGGCAAGGTGGTCGCTTCAATGAAACGTCAGGCGCGCAAGGGGGATTTCCGTGCCAACCTGCACCGAGGCGGTCGCGCCGAGGCGGTCACCATCACCGCCAAGGAACGCACCATGGCCGTCAAGGCGGCACATGTCATGGGGCTGAACGTGGCTGGCGTGGACATCATCCGTTCCGCCAAGGGTCCGCTGGTACTGGAAGTGAATTCCTCACCGGGACTCGAGGGCATCGAATCCGCCACTCAGCGCGACATCGCCGGCGACATCATCAGTTTCATCGAACAGAACGCCAAACCCGGTTACACCAAAACCAAAGGTACCGGCTGACACGCCGCCAATCCCGACAGGTCGGCAACGACCACCCTATGGAATCTGTCATCCCCCGTTGGTGGGAGCGGTCGTACCGACCGCGATTGTGAACATCGCGGTGAATATCGCCGCTCCAACCAACAGCGTGCTTCAGCATTGCTTCATCGCTGCACTCCCCGAAATAACCGGAAGAAATGCCCGCTGGCGGATGTCGCCGCTTTCCCGGATAATTCCGCCCTGTTTTCCTACTTCACTCCGGATCCCGCTGAAATTTATGGCTCAATACATCTACACCATGAACCGCGTCGGCAAAGTGGTGCCGCCCAAACGCGAAATCCTGCGCGACATCTCGTTGTCTTTCTTCCCCGGTGCCAAGATCGGCGTGCTGGGTCTGAACGGCTCCGGCAAATCGACCCTGCTGCGGATCATGGCCGGCGTGGATACCGAGATTAACGGCGAAGCGCGCCCGTTGGCCGGCACCAAGATCGGTTATCTGCCGCAGGAGCCGCAACTCGATCCCGCCAAGAACGTGCGCGGCAACGTGGAAGACGGTCTGGGCGAAATCATGGAAGCGCGCCAGAAACTTGACGCCGTGTATGCGGCCTATGCCGAACCCGATGCGGATTTCGACAAGCTCGCCGCCGAACAGGCGCGGCTGGAAAACATCCTGCAGGCCAGTGGCAGCGAAAACCTCGATCACGTGCTGGAAGTCGCGGCGGAAGCCTTGCGTCTGCCGCCGTGGGATGCGGACGTCACCAAACTGTCCGGCGGTGAACGGCGACGCGTCGCACTGTGCCGGCTGCTGCTGTCGAAGCCGGACATGCTGTTGCTCGACGAACCGACCAACCACCTCGATGCGGAATCGGTGGCCTGGCTGGAACGTTTCCTGCAGGAATACCCCGGCACTGTGGTCGCCGTTACCCACGACCGCTACTTCCTCGACAACGTTGCGGGCTGGATCCTGGAACTGGACCGCGGACACGGGATTCCCTGGCAGGGCAACTATTCATCGTGGCTGGAACAGAAGGAAAAACGCCTCGAAGTCGAAGAACGCCAGGAAACCGCACACATCAAGGCCATGAAACAGGAACTCGAATGGGTGCGGCAAAATCCCAAAGGCCGTCAGGCCAAGAGCAAGGCGCGACTCGCGCGTTTCGAGGAACTGTCTTCGGCAGAATTCCAGCAGCGCAACGAAACCCAGGAACTTTATATCCCGCCCGGCCCGCGTCTCGGTGACCTGGTGGTGGAAGCCAAAGGGCTCAGCAAGAGTTTCGGCGACACGCTGTTGTATGACGATCTGTCATTCAACCTGCCGCCCGGCGGCATCGTCGGCGTGATCGGCCCCAACGGCGCCGGCAAGACCACCCTGTTCCGCATGATCGTCGGTCAGGAAAAACCGGACGCCGGCGAACTGCGCGTCGGCCCCAGCGTAAAACTGGCTTACGTTGATCAGTCGCGCGATACGCTTGATGGCAACAAGACCGTGTGGGAGGAAATCTCCAACGGGCAGGACATGTTGATCGTCGGCAACTATCAGACACCTTCGCGTGCGTACGTTGGCCGTTTCAACTTCAAGGGCACCGACCAGCAGAAACAGATCGGCCAGCTCTCCGGCGGCGAACGCAACCGCGTGCATCTCGCCAAGGTGCTGAAAAGCGGCGGCAACGTACTGCTGCTCGACGAGCCAACCAACGACCTGGACGTGGAAACCCTGCGTGCGCTGGAAGAAGCCCTGCTTGCCTTCCCCGGTTGCGCGGTGGTGATCTCGCATGATCGCTGGTTCCTGGACCGCGTCGCCACCCACATCCTGGCCTTCGAAGGCGATTCGAAAGTGGTGTGGTTCGAAGGTAACTATGCAAATTACGAAGCTGACCGCAAACGCCGTCTCGGCGCCGATGCCGATCAGCCGCACCGCCTCAAATACCGCCGGCTGAAAGCATAAGTCCGTCAGGCAAAGTTGATGGCCGGCGCCGGTTTTCAGGCGCCGGTCACCGACAGTATGACCAGCAACAGCAAGCCGAAGATGACCGCCATCAGCGTGAAGAATGGCGCCAGATAGGGCCCGTGATGCGGCGGCAGTTCCTGCTGGCGCTTGCAGGTGATGGCATAAGCCATGAATCGCACGCCGGTCGTTATCAGCATCAGTACACCGAGCACCACCAGCGCGATTCCACAATCGTTCGACAAGCCGTTCACATATGCCTGTTCGTGTACGGCAGAATCAGGCAGCTGACGCAGCAGCAGATCAAAACGGTCAATGGCGATACCGAAAACCATGAATGCCAGCGCGGTACGTATCCACACCGAAAGGGTCCGTTCCGCACTCTGGAAGGAACGGTATGCGGATAACTCAACCAGCCGTTTGGTCAGCGCGAGTTGTTCGGAGTCGGTTTCGTCAGACATATGCAATTCTCCTTGCTCATCGCCGTGACAGGTCATGGCAGATGACCCGTCAGGATAGTGATGACAGAAGAATGCTACTTCAGCGGGAATTGATCAATTCGAGGAGACGTACTTCTCGCGCCGCAGGTTGGTGTTGTCGAAGCCGATCGCCTTGAGCCGTTCCAC
>DASUXE010000248.1:0-6941 GCA_036378075.1 Gammaproteobacteria bacterium | reverse complement strand
GACAACAAGGGTGTATTTATCAACTGGAATGTCAAGCAGGGCTACAAAGTCTGCTGATTTTGCCAGTCTGATATTGGAACAGCGGGCCGGTTTTACCGGCCCGCCTTTTTTGGATCCGGATCTGTCTGGCACACACGTCCGAAAACGGCCAGTTCCTCCCGACTTCCGGCGTATAGTATCCGCTCATGGATACCGCTCCTCTGTTACTCGATCCTGCGATCTGCGATCGCGCAAGGTTGGCCCGCGATCCACGTTTTGACGGACGTTTCTTCATCGGCGTGCTGACGACCGGCATTTATTGCCGCCCCATCTGTCCCGCGCCTTCGCCCAAAAAATCCAATATCCGTTATTTTCCGAGCGCCGCGGCTGCAGCCGAAGCGGGCCTGCGCCCCTGCCTGCGCTGTCGCCCGGAAGCCGCGCCGGGCACGCCTGCCTGGGCTGGTACCTCGGCAACCGTGCGGCGTGCATTGCGGCTTATCCACGAAGGCGCACTCGATACCGGCAGCGTGGATCAGCTTGCCGCCCGGCTCGGAGTCGGGGCGCGACACCTGCATCGCTTGTTCGTGCAGCATGTCGGGGCGTCGCCGATCGTGGTCGCGCAGACCCGCCGGCTGCATTTCGCGAAGCGTCTGATCGACGACACCACATTGCCGATGACCAGCATTGCGCTGGCCAGTGGTTTCGGCAGCCTGCGGCGATTCAACGCGGCATTCCAGGGCACCTATGGGCGTGCGCCGCGCGCACTGCGGCGTGAACGTCGCGCCAGCCACTGTGTGCACGACGACGGATTGAGCCTGCGTCTGGCGTATCGGCCGCCATACGACTGGAACACATTGCACGCATTTCTCGCCACCCGCGCCATGCCGGGTGTGGAACGGATCACCGATCGCAGCTATGCCCGAACCATCCATGTCAACGGTGCAAGCGGCTGGATGGAAATCCGGCCGATCAAGGCCGCGGACGCCCTCGAGTTGCGCGTGCATGGTCTCGATCCATCGGCGCTGTTTGGCGTGGTATCGCGGGTACGACAGATGTTCGATCTCAGTGCCGATCCGGTGGACGTCCGTGCAGTGCTTCGCAGCGATGCGCTGCTTGCCCCGCTGTTACGTGCACGCCCCGGGTTGCGTGTGTGCGGAGCGTGGGATCCATTCGAGCTTGCGGTACGCGCAGTGCTCGGTCAGCAGATCAGCGTCGCGGCAGCGCGCACATTTGCGGTGCGACTGGTTACCGCGTATGGCCAGCCGGTGACCGCAGCGGAAGGTTTGACGCATCTGTTTCCCGAACCCGCGCATTTGGCAGCAGCGGATCTGAGTGTGATTGGCTTGACCCGCGCGCGCGCGGCAACCATCCGCTCACTTGCTGCCGCAGTGCGTGACGGCGTAATTCGTTTCGACACGGGCACCACCCAGGAACAACTGCGGATATCGCTGCTCGACATACACGGCATCGGTGCATGGACCGCGGAATATATTGCCATGCGTGGTCTGGGTGATCCAGATGCATTTCCGGCGGAAGACCTGATATTGCGACGTATGGCCGGCAACGGACAGGTGTTGACAGCGGCGGCGTTGCGCAAGCGTTCCGAAGCGTGGCGGCCCTGGCGTGCCTATGCAGTCATGCATTTGTGGCGTGCCGCGCCGCAATCAGGCAATTGAGAAAATTCGTGCAGGAGACAACCATGTATTACCACATCGTGCAAAGTCCCATTGGTGAACTGCTGCTGGCCGGAGACGAGAACGCACTGCGGCTGGTGCATTTCCAGAGTGGTCCGCGGCCATTGCAACCTGCCAAAGAATGGGAACCCGGTGAACGGCCGTTTCGCGAGGTGATGCGTCAGTTGAAGGCCTATTTCAACGGCAAGTTGCAGCAATTCGATTTGCCGCTGGCGCCGGAGGGTACGCCGTTTCAGATGAAAGTCTGGCGCGCACTGCGCACGATTCCTTACGGCGAGACCTGGTCGTACGGTGAGCTGGCACGCTGCATCCGCAAACCGACAGCGTCACGCGCGGTGGGCGCTGCGAACGGTCAGAATCCGATCCCGGTGATCATTCCGTGTCATCGGGTAATCGGAGCTAACGGGGCGCTGACCGGATTTGGCGGCGGGTTGCCGATCAAGCGCAAGTTGCTGGCACTGGAAGGGGGTCTGCCGGGTGAGGCGCAATCCGCACTGTTCTGAACGCAAGCCTCAGTCGATACGCGGCATGCCATCTTCGCTGTAAAGTTCGGCCATCATTGCCAGCATTTCCTGATCTGCGTTGCTATTGCTGGCACCGAGTGCCTGCATCACACCCGCGCGATCCCCTGCCAGCCGGTTCTGGCTGAGTTTGAATTTTCCTTCCAGCCGTTCGATTTCAAGTTCGAATGCCAGCACATGAGGAACCAGTCGTACGGCGTGCGGCAGTGCTTCATCAATGCGCCAGGGGTTATCGAGATATGCCTCATGCAGATCGGTCAGCCTGCCGATTATCTCCAGGGTACGTCGTGAATCCTCGATAACGCGCGGCTGCCCGTGTGCGTGCACCACGACGTAATTCCAGGTAGGCACGTTGTGCGCGGGGTCGGTATACCAGCGTGGCGAGATGTAGGCGTCCGGGCCGCGGAAGACAACGAGGCTCGGTGCACCGGCAAGTAGTGCATCGCAATGCGGATTGGCCCGCGCCACATGGGCTTCCAGCAGACCATATTGATTCTGCTCCGGGCGCAGCAAGAACGGCAGATGACTGGTATGCAGTTGCCCGGCATGCGGGGTGATGAGCAGTGCAAACGGATGGCGCTGCATCAGTGCCTGCATGGCGGACAAGTCATTGGTCTGGAAGTGGCTGGGGGTGTACATGCGGGCCTCGGACAGCTTCAAACGCCCGCCAGTGTAACGTGCTGGCGAGGCGGATCTGGTGGTAGTCCATAATAAACAGCAGGTTACAAACCACCACTTGCGGGCAATAGACTTGCAAGCCGCCTGCTTTGAGACCCGGTCAAAACCGTGTCGGCCGCCCCTAACCGGCTCAGCCCGGAGCGAGGTAAAGTAGTCAAGGTGAGAAGGTTCGAGTATCCGGCTACGTCCTTTTTTCTGGGGAGAAAATCATGAGAGCCAAGCTGACGAATACTGCCTTGCTGATCTGCCTCGCATTCCTCGGTGGCTGCGCAACCACGTCGACCTTGAATATCAATCACATCAACTGGCCGGCACCGCAGCCGGATGAGATCAATATACGGCCGAGCCTGCGGCAGCTGGTGCACGATCATCCGACCCTCAAGGTGGTGCTGCGCGTGCCGAACGTGACCACCAACGTGACCCAGTCACAGGGTGGACAGAACGCAGGGGCAGCGGAGGCCTTGCTTAACAACGCCTACGACGATATTGAAAAGCGGCTTTTCAATGCTGGATTCGTGGTGCGTGATCGCGCCTTGCTCAGCAACCTTATCAACGAGCGGGGTATCACCAGTTACAAGGATATCCAGTCACGCGTGGATACCGACCTGATCATCGACGTGAGTTCCCTTCGTTTCAATCAGCCGCAGGACTGGCTGCTTACCCCCAATTACACCAGCGACGATGGTGTTGTCGGCAATGCCGGAACCAGCATGGGTGAAGCCGTGGCGTATGTCGAAGCCAAGTTCATCATTGTCGAAAGCGGCGAAGTAGGCGGTATTGTTACGCTACACGTGCCGATTTGCGAGTCGGTAAAATGTTCATATTATTCGTACTATTTCAACGATGGGTTGGGTGACGTTCAGTCTTCGTTCGATGCAAACAGCACGGATAAAGGCTACGTGGCATTCAAGGATCAGAACAGCGGTGCCGTGGTATATCTGTGGGGCACCGGCAACGGACCAGGCAGTATCAACAGTGCCGCGGACATCATTGCCCAGAAAATCGTGAACGCGCTGAAACCGTAACTCAATGGATTATGATGCAGACTGTCCGCTTATGCAGGCCCTTTGTGGGCCTGCATTTTTTTATCCAGCGTATTTCTGTCAAAGCAGTCACTACAACAAATATGGCAATTGAATTATTGCAATACCGGGTTGATTGTTGCTGTCCGGTTAGAAATTCAGCCTATCTCCGGCTATCATGCGAGCCTCTTTAGCGAGGTTTGCATGATGCTGGGCGCATTCCTGGATTTCCAGACCGTGAGTTTCAACGACGACGTGAGGGTCATGCCGTTACGTGCCGTGGTGGACGAGCTGCGGTTGTGGCCGACCACGGCAGATGCTGAGCTTCATGCGCATGCCGCGGATGCGTCAGTGCTGTTCTCCAACAAGGTGAAATTGGAGCGTGCACTGCTCGAAGCATTACCGGATCTCAAACTGATCTGTCTGGCTGCCACTGGCACCAACAACGTCGATTTGCAGGCAGCCCGTGAACGGGGCGTGGCGGTTTGCAACGTGGTTTCATACTGTACTGCGGCGGTCGCACAACATGTCTTCGCGTTTATTCTGAGTCTCAATCAGCATCTTGATGAATACGGCGAATTGCTTGCCGGCGGAGCGTGGAAACGCGCCCCCCAATTCACGTTACTGGATTACCCAATTCGGGAACTCACCGGACGGGTCATGGGTATCGTCGGTTACGGCGAGCTGGGCAGTGCGGTGGCGAAGTTCGCCGAAGCATTCGGTATGCGGGTGCTGATTGCAACACGCAACGCGGACGACACGAGGCCTGAGCGGATTCCCCTGGCCGAATTGCTTTCGCAGTCAGATGTCGTTTCGCTGCATTGCCCGCTCACCCCGGAAACCCGGGGACTGATCGGCAGGCAACAGCTGGCGCTGATGAAGCCGGACGCGATTCTGATCAACACCGCCCGCGGCGCGCTGGTCGACGAACAGGCACTGGCCGATGCACTGCGGGGCGGAGCCATCGGAGGCGCCGGGATCGACGTGCTCTCGGAAGAACCGCCGGTGCACGGCAACCCGTTGCTGGAGCCGGGTATTCCCAACCTGATTGTGACCCCGCACATTGCCTGGGCGACTCGCGAGGCTCGGCAACGAGTGATCGTTGAAATGGCTGCCAATGTCGCAGCGTTCAAAAAAGGCGAAAAGCGCAATCGGGTGGTCTAGAACGCATCCGGAAGGGACGCGGCAACGTATCAATTACCGCAGTCCATTTTCCACCGGGATTTGAAATGAGTACGGCCATAGTCTGGTTCCGCCGCGATCTGCGGCTCACCGATAATTCGGCGTTGCGAGCCGCGCTGGCAAGCGCCGATAGCGTACTGCCGGTTTATATCCACGATCCGGCCGCGGACCGCGAATGGGCACCAGGCGCTGCCAGTCGCTGGTGGCTGCATCACAGCCTGTCGGCGCTCGATGCGGCATTGCGTGCCAGTGGTTCGCGTCTGGTAATACGCAGCGGTGATACAGCGGACGAATTACGAGCCCTGATTGCAGCAACCGGTGCAACCCAATTGCACTGGAACCGCCTGTATGAACCCCGCATTATGCAACGCGACGCCAGCTTGAAGGCGACGTTGCACGAGACGGGAATCGGCGTCGAGAGCCATGCCGGTTGTCTGCTGCATGAACCCGTGCAACTGCAAACCGGGAATGGTCAGCCGTTCCGGGTGTTCACGCCGTTCTGGAAGGTCTTTCTGCGTGACGTCGTGCCTGCAGCGCCTGTGGTGGCACCGCGCAAGCTTCCGGCACCGCAAAACTGGCCGGGCAGTGTTTCACTGCAGTCCTTGCGCTTGCTGCCGGCGCAGGACTGGGCGGATGGATTTTCCGGTTGGTGGACGCCGGGCGAGGCGGGCGCGTTGCAACAGCTGCGCAGTTTTCTGAAACGTGCCATCGGACGTTACCAGAGCGGCCGCGACTATCCGTCACGCACTGACGTATCGTATCTGTCCCCGCACCTGCATTTCGGCGAGCTGTCGCCCCGTCAGATATGGCATGCAGTACGCGGTTTTGCAGTCGGCCGTGCCGTTTTCGAAGCAGACGCTCAAGCCTACCTGCGCGAACTCGGCTGGCGCGAATTCGCGCACCACGTGTTGTTCAATTTCCCGCACACGCCGAACGAACCGATGTATGAAAAATTCCGCGATTTTCCCTGGCGCAAGAATTATTCGGAATTGCTGCGAGCCTGGCAGCAGGGGTGCACCGGTTATCCGATTGTCGATGCCGGGATGCGTGAACTGTGGGCGACCGGCTGGATGCACAACCGGGTGCGCATGATCGTTGCATCCTTCCTGGTCAAGAATCTGCGCATTCCGTGGCAGGAGGGTGCGCGCTGGTTCTGGGGCACACTGGTGGATGCCGATCTCGCCAACAACACCATGGGTTGGCAGTGGTCGGCAGGTTGCGGTGCTGATGCCGCGCCGTATTTCCGGATCTTCAATCCGGTTCTGCAATCGAAGAAGTTCGATCCGGATGGTGAATATCTGCACCGCTGGTTGCCGGAACTCGCAAATCTGGATGGGGAAGCACTGCATGCACCATGGACGCACTCGACGATCGATTTTCCAAAACCAATAGTCGATTACAAAGCCAGCCCCGAACAGGCGCTTGCGGCGTACGCAAGAATCAAAGTAAACGGTGACTAGTCAATTTTCCCGCAGTGTTTCGACCGGCGGCGTATTCAGCACCTTGCGCGTTGCCAACACGCCACTGACCGCGACAATCAGCGTGCCGCCGGCAATGCCAAATACCCAGATGCGCCAGCTTCCGTGATACGGCAGATTGAACACGCGCGATGCCAGCAGCCAGGCCACCAGGCTGGCGGCGATCGCGCCAAGCAGGCCTGCGGCGAAGCCGAGAGTCGCGTATTCAGTCGCGGTGGCGGTGCGCAGCAGGCGACGCGAGGCACCGAGCGCACGCAGCACGGCTGCCTCGAAACGGCGTTCGTCGCGCGTAGCCTGGACCGCGGCGAGCAGGACCACGATACCGGCGCCCAGAGTAAACAGGAATACGTATTCAACCGCCAGTGATGCCTGGTCCATGAGATGCCG
>DASUXE010000247.1:0-5791 GCA_036378075.1 Gammaproteobacteria bacterium | reverse complement strand
GGCAACGGCAACCATTACCAAAGAGGACAAAATTGTCACCCATCACAGTGTCGAGGTCGGCGGCAAAACGATTCACTACACGGCAACCGCCGGCAATCTGGTGCTGAAGAATGACAAAGGCGACCAAACTGCCAGCATGTTCTACATTGCCTATACTGAAGATGGAGCCAATGCCGGCAAGCGACCGGTCACCTTTGCCTATAACGGCGGCCCGGGCGGCTCCTCGGTTCTGGTGAATCTCGGCGGATTCGGTCCGATGCGCGTCGAAACCACCGACGCGGCACCCACACCACCCGCGCCGTACACACTGGAGCCCAACCAGTACAGCCTGTTGGACAAATCCGATCTGGTCTTCATCGATGCGGTTGGCACCGGCTTCAGCAAGTTGCTCGGCAAATCCGGGCCCAAGGACTTCTACGGCGCAGATCAGGACGTCGACGCATTCGGGAACTTTATCCAGCGCTACATTACCGAGAACAACCGCTGGAATTCCCCCAAGTTCGTGCTTGGTGAAAGCTACGGCACCCCGCGCTCGGCGATGCTCGCCAACTGGCTGCAGGACAAAGGCATTGCGCTCAACGGCGTGATCCTGCTGTCCAGCATTCTCAACTTCAACGACGAGTTCTGGTTCCAGCCACCGGGTTCGAACGATCTTTCATATGAACTGTATCTGCCGAGCTACGCCGCAATTGCCTGGTATCACAACAAACTTCCGAACAAACCGGCGGACCTGCCGGCGTTCCTGAAACAAGTTCGCGAATTCGCGCTCGGCGATTACGCCAATGCGCTGAAAGCCGGTGACAGCATCAGCGCGGCCCAGGAATCCGCGGTAGTGCAGCAGCTGCATGCCTATACCGGCCTGAGCGAGACTTATCTGAGAGAAGCAAAACTGCGCGTCGCGCCGGGACGTTTCATGAAGGAGCTGTTGCGGGATGAAGCCCGTACTATTGGTCGTTTTGATGCTCGCTACGAAGGTATTGATTACGACTCGGCCGGCGAATACATGGACTACGATCCGTCCGGGACCGCGATGTTCCCCGCAGTGGTTGCGACCTTCCACAACTATCTGCAGAATGATCTGAACGACAAGAACACGGCCGATTACGAGTTCCTGAGCTACAAAGTCAATGGTGCATGGGACTGGCATCACAGCATCGACGGGCGAAAATTCCCGGTACCGGACACCTTGCCGGATCTGCGCGATGCCATGACACAGAATCCGCATCTGAAGGTGTTTTCGGGCAACGGCTACTACGATCTGGCGACGCCGTTCTTCAAGACAGAATACGAGCTCAACCACATGGGCCTGGATCCGTCATTGCAGAAAAACATCACCTTCGATTACTACCATGACGGCCACATGCTTTATATCCACAATGCGGCGTTGAAAAAACTCAAATCGGATCTGGCGCGTTTCTACGACAGCGCAACCGCTGGCTGATTTTCACTTCACATCGGCAAAGCAAGGGCGCCCGCGGAAACGCGGGCGTTTCTTTTCAATAGATCAGATACTGCAGGGACAAGGTAATGCGGTTACTGCGGTACGAATAGAACCCGATGTTTGATGAGCTGTTGAGATAACGGTAGGCGGCTTCGAGTTGCCACGTGCCGTTCAGCCGGTAATCCGCTGCAACACCCAGAATGTGCAGTGTGTCATCGCGACGGATGGTGGTCACACCGGCGGTACCCGTCAGGATATCCGGATCCCGGTAACGGCTTTTTTCGAACGCGCCCTCAAGGGTGAATTCAAGCTGATCAGTATGACGAAATTTCAGTTTTCCATATACACGGTCGCGGTCGGGTGAGTTACTGAAAAACTCAGTTGCGGTCGTCAGGTCATTACGGCTGTTGAATTCGTGCTGATAACCAATGACGGCGGAAAACGCCGACAAGGTCAGTTGATCTTCCGCAAAAACCTGTTGCTGCCAGCCGCTCAGGTAATCGTAACTGGTCGCAGCAGCCACATGCTGATATTGATATCCTGCACTCAGGCGATTGCTGCCCGAAAGATTCCGGTTGATTGCGAAGCGAAGCGTGGTCAGCTGTTCGAAGCTCGCGCCGCCAAACGTAAGACGCCCCCCCGATAGCGCTCCGCTGAAACCCCATCCCCCCAGCGGATGGCGGTATTCCGCACCGATATCGAGCATGGTCTGGTCGTAGTTGGACAGGTGCGTATAGTCGGCCTGATAGTAATTGCCGAACAACTGCACACCGTCTGCATACGCGCCCGTCAGCTGCCTGCCTCCGCCGGCAAGCACGGTCAGCAGTGGTGAGCCACGCCCGGACGCAGCAACCAGCCCGGTTTCTGGAGCGAGCGCGACATTGTCGTCATAGCCAGTCGCCAGGTTGGCGTATCCGTACCAGCGCGAATGCTGCGCACGAGGCGGCTCAAGCCGTTTCAATTCTCCAGCTGCCATTGTCTTGAGTGCGGATTCATCAGTTTCATCATAGGCCATCTGAAATTCACGACGCGCGGTTTGCGGCTCGTGCAATTTGTCCGCAATCAGACCGAGGTTGTAATGACTCAGGGCCGCAAGCGCCGGATCGTGCAGCAGTATCGTGAACTCCTGACGGGCAAGTGCGTACTGACCAAGACGGTAATACGTCGCACCCAGGCTGTAGGCAAGTCGCGGAGCCGTATATCCGGCTGCACGTGCCCGCAAAAATGCATCGCGCGCACGCGCATAGTCGCCGGCTTGAAACGCGGAGACGCCCTCCGCGTAAAGCGTGTGGCGCGTGTTCACGATCGATGGTCCAGCGTGACTCGTCACGCTGATCGTGAGCACACATAATCCCAGCAGCACCGAAAGCAGGCGTCGCACGCGATAGTCCCGAGAGAGCGTGAATGAGACAGCGTCTATTGTGACTCAGTAAGCGCTTGCGACTCAATGAAAAGACAATTACATGTATTGGCCGCACGCCGGCGGACGGTTTGCGCGCCCGAGTCATGCGGCCAGACGCCGATCCAGAAAAGGAAACCGCCCCGCTGCACTTCCTGTGCTAGGTTACGGGGCGGCGTTTCAACCGATGGAAGAAAAAATAGTCGGCTGGTGTCTAACTCGCTCATCCTCCGGGAGGTGGCGGTGGCGGAGGGGGCGGCGGCGGATTCGGGTGTTTGTGCTGATGTTCCGCATCCTGTGCCTGCTGCAAGGCTTGCTGAGCCTGTTCGGACTGACTTTCAGCCGCTTGCTCGGCTTGTTGCGCAGCCTCCTCGGCGGATTCCTGGGCCTCATGTTGAGCCGCCTGTGAAGCCTCTTTGGTCTCCTCAAGCTGTTTCGCAGCATCGGCCGTCTGTTTGCCAAACTGACTGGCCGGACTGCTCGGCTTGCCCGGTATCGGCGCCGGACCGGGTTTGCGGGATGCCGCGGGCACGCTGATAACCTGGGCGACCGTCTTGGCCGCATCATGTGCATCCGGAATCACGGTCATGGTGACATCGGCTTGCGAACTTGGGTCCGTTGCTGCGGAGTCGTCATCGGCAAGTGCCGACGTGGCCATCAGGCTCAACATGCAAAACAGGCAACCGAGAGTTTTATGGGATTTCATGATGGCGTACCTCACCCAAGGCCGATCCGCGCCAGCAGGCGGCGGACAAGCCCTTGCAAAGCGGAATCTTCAACTGCTTGTACCTGCACCTTCAAGGTATTCTCCCGGCCCGCAAAATGCAGATCCGCTTCCAGCGTACCGGCTGCACCCGATGTCACCACCAGCGGCAGGTTGAGAATATTGCGCCCCTGAACCAGTTCACCCGTCCAGGCTACCCGGTGCTCACCCGGATGCCCCTGCAGCTCCATGCCGGCGGGAATATTAATCACAAAACCGACACCGTGAATCGGCCGGCCGGCATCCAACGCCAGATGCACCTCGGTGACCGAGCCGACCGGGACCATGACGATACCGTCGTGCACCTGGTAACCGCTATCAATCTGTCCAGCATCGGGCGTACCCTCCATGCCGAGGCCGATGCCCAGACCCAGTAGCAGCGCCGCGGCAAGCCCAAGGCCCCAGGCCCAAGCCGCGCGCCGCTGGCGATGCTGGTAGTACACCGCAGCCTGCGTGAAACCCAGGACACGCTCGGCGTAACCCGCCGGCACGGGAGGTTCGGGCAATCCGCGCAACGTTTCCAGCACCACCCGCGCGCGCCTCAAGGCTTCATCACACGCGCGGCAGCTCGCCAGATGTTCAAGCACCTCGGGGGCTGGGTTATCCAGCGACCCGGAATCGATAGAGTGGTGCACGCGGTTACAGTCCATATTCAGAAGCCTCATCCGGTATCACGTCGGAAAGTGTCAGATGGTTCCCCTTTTCAAGTGCGCCACGCAACTTGCGGCGGGCGCGAAACAGGCGCGATTTCAGTGTGCCGACCGGCAGTTTCAGCAACTCCGCGAGTTCCGGCAGACTGCGACCTTCCATGTCGTGCAGAACCAGCAGGGCACGATGTTCCCGGCCGAGTCTGTAAAGAGCATCCAGCACTTGACGGCGTAGCGCGTCAGACTGGGCCGCCTGCTCAGGGTTAACAGTACCCGGGGTATTTTCCAGCAACTCTTCCCAGGGTTGAGCATCCAGATGCCCGAATGGCGACCGGCGTTTCCGCCGCCATTCATCGATATACAGATTGTGCAGAGACCGCAGCAGCCAGGGTCTCAATGCGTCCACTTTATCAAGGTCCTGGTCACTGCGATAAAGCCGAACCATCAGGTCCTGCACCAGATCTTCGGCGTCTTCATTGCGGCCTGTCAGACGATATGCAAAACGGTACAGAGCGGCCAGATGCGGACGCACCAGCATATCGAATTTGCCCGCCCGTTCGTCGTTAGCCATTACCGCAAGTCCACCCCGGCGCAAATGCCCCACCTTTAAATAACGTCAGCAGCCGGGAAAAGGTTCCCTTCATGATACCGCGCCGGCAGCCGGCCGGCCGTTGCAGCATTTTTTGGAAAACAGGGAACCTTTCGGCCCGTGTCTGCGTGATATGGGGTAAGTACAACAATTTTCTGGGAGTGTCACTATGTCGACCAAAATCAGGCATCTGGGTTTCTTTGTGCTCGGCGCGCTTCTGATGGGGCTGGCAGGTTGTAACAACGGCAGCAGCTCCAGTGGCCTCATTAACCTGTCGATTACCGATACCCCGGTGGAAGGCGTCAGCAATGTTGTGGTTGCCTTCACAGGCGTGGACCTGATGGGACCCGGCGGGCAACAGACATTCACCTTCCCCAGCGAAAAATCCATCGATCTGCTGACCTTGCAGGGTAACGCCAGCGCGGCGCTGCTGACGGGAATAAGCGTTCCGGCAGGGAACTATCAGTGGCTGCGCCTTGATATCGACGCCGCAAATTCCTATGTGATGACGTCGACCGGCGGCAAATATCCGATCAGCATTCCGAGTGGCAGCCAAACGGGACTGAAACTGGTAAGCGGATTCACGGTCGCGCAGGGCAATCTGGCCGACTTCATGATTGACTTTAATTTGCGTCAGGCCCTGACGTTGTCGAACAGCGGCGGTACGTCCACGTATGTCCTGACGCCCGCGCTGCGACTGACCAATAATCAGCTGGTCGGCACCGTCAGCGGTACTGTCGCCGGGACACTGAGTATCGGCGGCACGCTGATCACCGCCAGCACCTGCAGCCCCGCCGTGTACGTATATGACGGTACCGTAACCACATTGAACGGTTACGATGTGACAGTTACCGGCGGAACCTCGCCGCTCACATCCGCTACGGTCAGCCTTAACAATACAACCGGCGCCTACAGCTACACAGTGGGATTCCTCGCTCCGGGAACCTACACG
>DASUXE010000246.1:0-8006 GCA_036378075.1 Gammaproteobacteria bacterium | reverse complement strand
TGCCGGATGATTGCATCGGCCGATGCGGTCCCCGTGCGCGCCGCAGCCGCGTCGTAATCCAGCACCGGATCGACGACTGCGGCATGACGAGTGGCGGGATCTGCGACCACGTAGGAAAAGGTCGAGGAGCCCTTGTGAAAGAAAGCGGTGACGGTTGCTGACATCGTGCTGTCCCGGCAGGCTGAATATCCCTATTCTATATACTGTCAGGTGCTAATCCGGAAGTTTTTATTGCGAGGCCACGATGCTGCTTGCTCTCGTCGGTGCTGTGCTGATCGGACTTACGCTGGGTCTGCTGGGCTCGGGCGGCTCGATCCTCACCGTCCCGGTGCTGCTGTATCTGGTGCACATGCCGGACAAGCTCGCGATCGCCAGCTCGCTCGGCATTGTCGGCGGCATCAGCTTCGCCGGTGCGATCCCGTATGCCTGGCAGCGGCAGGTGCAGTGGCGCTACGTGTTGCTGTTCGGTATTCCCGACATGGCGGGCGCCTGGGCCGGCGTCTGGATCAGCGACTTTCTGCCCGGCGCACTGCAACTGCTGATTTTCGCCGTAGTGATGCTCGTGGCGTCGGTGGTGATGTTGCGCCAGCCCGCAATCAAGCCCGACATCGAACAGCGCCATCCGGTCTGGAAAATCGTCGTGAGCGGACTCGGCGTGGGTGTGATTGTCGGCATTGTCGGCGTCGGCGGCGGCTTTCTGATCGTCCCCGCGCTGGTCATTCTCGGCAAACTCATGATGCGCCCGGCAGTGGCCACCAGCCTGGTCATCATCATGCTGGCATCGTTTACCGGTTTCATCCGCAATCTGCACTCGCTGCCCCGGTATGGGCTGCACGTGGACTGGCGTATCATCGGGTTGTTCATCCTGGTAGGCGCAGTAGGCAGTTTCGCCGGACACCAGATTGCCGGACGTCTGCCGCAGCACCGCCTCAAACAGTTGTTCGGGGTGTTCCTGGTCGTGATGGGTATTTACATCGTCTGGCACACGCTGCCGCGTGTTCTTTAATTACTTGTTGTCAGGAGCTTTTCATGCCAACCGCAGCCGATCTCGTCAGTCAGGCCAAAAGCCGTATCCGTGAAATCACCGCGCAGGAATTGTCCGGACAGCTGGGCAAAGTCACCATCATCGACGTACGCGAACCCGAAGAGTTTCTGGCCGGACACCTTCCGGGCGCCATCAACATTCCGCGTGGCCTGCTCGAATTCCGGGTCGACAACCATCCGATTGTCTGCGAGCGCAATTGCACCATTGTGCTGCAGTGCCAGAGCGGCGGCCGTTCGGCACTGGCCACAGTCGCGATGCAGGAGCTCGGTTACAAGAACGTCACCAACCTGGCCGGTGGTTTTGCAGCGTGGAGCGCGGCGGGGTTGCCGGTCGAACGCAGCTGATTGATGCACGATCACACGCATCCGCACGCGACTCACGAAGCACACGGTGGTGTCTTCCTGCCGGCACTCGTCATCACCCTGGGTTTTGCGCTGATCGAGGCCCTGGGCGGTCTCTGGGCACACTCACTCGCCCTGCTCGGCGACGCCGGCCACATGGCCACTGACGGCGTGGCACTCGGCATGGCGGGAGTCGCCGCCTGGCTGGCGCGGCGTCCAGCGTCCATCCATCACACGTTCGGCTTCGGCCGGATGGAAGTGATTGCCGCGCTGGTCAATACGTTATTCATGCTCGCGATCGTCGCCGGTCTCAGTATCGAGGCTGTCTCACGCCTGCTGCATCCGAGCGCGGTGCACGCGGGCCCGGTGATCGTGATTGGCTCGCTGGGACTCGCGGCAAACGTGCTCATTTACAAGGTGCTGGAACACGGCGAACAATCGCTCAATACACGTGCCGCGCTGCTGCACGTGTTGAGCGACATGCTGGGTTCAGTTGCGGCCCTGGCGGCAGGCATCGTGATCTGGTTTACCGGCTGGATGCCGATTGATCCGCTGCTGTCGCTGTTTATCGGTATTCTGATTCTGATTTCCAGCATTCGGCTGCTGCGCGATGCAGGCCACGTATTGCTTGAAGGCGTGCCCGCCGGACTCGATCTCGCGGAAATCGGCCGCAGCATGGCGGCGCTTGCCGGGGTGAAGTCCGTGCACGACCTGCACATCTGGTCGCTGTCATCGAGCGAAGTGTCGCTGTCAGCGCACATCGTCATTGACGAAATGCGTGACTGGCAGGAAATTCTGGGGCGACTCGAATTACACCTGAGCGAGCGCTACCACATCGATCACACCACACTGCAGCCAGAATGTTCTATCGTCGCTCGCATACCTGTCGCAGCAATCACGCGCCAGAAATAACTCTCACGGGGTAGACACACAGATTCGAGATGTTAGAATCGGGTCACCGCTTGGTTATAGCGGATTATATGTAAATTTACGGATGATCCATTCAGGGGAGTCAATATGAAAAAGATTATCGTTCCGGCATTCATCGCCATAGCTGCACTCGCTTCCGCGCACGCTGCTTTTGCTGCGGGCACCAAGCCCGCCAGGCACATGTCTGCGCAGCAGTCCAAATTCGCAACCTGTGCCCACAAATCCAAGGGCATGAAAGGTGCAGCACACAAGAAATTCATGCATGACTGCCTCAAGGGCAAAGGCACCGATACGCCTGCCAAGCCGGCAACAAATGATGGCAAGGGCTCGAAGGGTGGCAGCAAGTAGCCGGATAGCTCGCAAACAAAAAGGCACGGTGCGCGAGCACCGTGCCTTTTTACTGTACCCGCGTATCAGAAGTGATACACGATACCGACCGAGATCACATTGATGTTGTCTTCGCCGGTCTTGTTGTGGTTACCGATATTGGCATATTGGTCATACGCCGCACGCGCCGACCAATTGGAATGGAACATCCAGTCCACTCCCACCCCGTAGGTAAGTTTCCAGTCGGTGCTGGACTGGTTGCTGCCCAGGCCTGCCAGACTGCCGGTACCCGACCAGGTGAAATCCTTGTGTCCGTCAATCGTGCCGAAGCGCCCGAAGACCGACCACTGATCGGTAAACGGATACATGCCGGTGCCCACCACAAAAAGACCATGCGCCTTGATTTTGCCGCTGCCGGTACCCGCCGGTGACGTGCTGGTCAGATCCAGTTCAGCAGAGCCGAAATCCACCCAGCCTCCTTCGACACCGAAATACCGATTGAACTGGTAGCCACCACTGATCCGGAAACTGTTGTCATTGTCACTGGTGTGGCTGGTGACACCAGCCGGAAGTGTGAGGCCATTCGTCAGGCCGGCAAAATGTGCCTGCCCGGCGTCGAAACCGGCATACCAATTGGACTGATCAGCAGCGCTTGCCGCAACCGGCAGCGCCATTGCTGATAACAAGGCAGCAAGGGCTGCAATCTTTCCGTTCATATCGTTACTCCTTGGATATGCAGGGCATGCTGACGCTACCCTAATAGCCGATACCCTAGACTGGGCCATGCCGTTTAGCATTGACCGGCGTCAAGTAAGCGACAGGATTGAATCAGGCTGGATCAGGCGAGAGAGAGGGTTATTCGCGTCTGGAACGCGTCCCGGCGCATCGCGGGGTGTGTGCGGCTTCAGCCGGTCACCTGCCCGACGCGAAAATACAGTGGCCAGACGACATCCCTGACCTCCTCAGGTACGTCCCACACGCCGCTCAATTCAGAGGCCAGCGCCGGTATCGGATCGCGCCCGGTCTGCTTGATGAAGCGTTGCACACCTGACCACGTCGACAGATAGGCGAGGAATTGGGCCAAATTCCAGATTTGGCGCATGTGCATGGACGGCGCGCCGATTTCCGGAAATGCAAACGGCAACGTCCGATATGACGCATCAACCAGCCGCCGTTCCGGCGGCCAGTAGGCATCCGTTTCGCCGGCATAGAATCTGTTAACTACCGCGTCGACCTCGGGGGCGATTCGGCACAACCCGTAACACCACAGGACCACTGCCCCACCCGGTTTCACTACCCGGCGTACCTCGGCATAAAACGCCGGCAAATCGAACCAGTGCGCAGCCTGCGCCACCGTCACAAGGTCCACACTGTGCGCCGCAAGGCCGGAGTGTTCAGCAGGCGCGGTGCGGTACTCAACCTGCGGATGCTGGAATGCAAGTTTGATCTGCTGGGCACTGGCATCGGTTGCAATCACCCGACGGTAATGCGCTGTCAGAGCCACGGCCGCCTGCCCGTTGCCGGTACCGCAGTCCCATGCCAGTTCATGTTGCGGCGAGAGCATCGCCAGCCATGTGAACAATTCAGGCGGATAATGCGGCCGCGCATCCGCGTACGCCGATGCATGACCGGAGAAGTGATCCTTGAACGCGTCTGTTTTCATATGATCTGACATTAATAGCTCTGACTTAATCCCGTTTGGCGGCCGCGGCATGCAAAACATCATCATGCACCGGCAACGGCCGGTTATCGCCGCCGTCAATTCGATCCACGCCGTCAATAGTCACCGTATAGGCCAGAAACATCTTGCTGTATTGGTCATGTCCGTCACGCCAGCGCCACGTAAAAGGCGATCCGACCAGTTCCTGACTGTTGCGGATGGAGCCTTCAATATCCAGTTTCCAGCCCTCATCGGTGCGCAGAAAGTAATAGGGCGAAACCAGAGGGGTGTGCGTGAAGTACAGCATGGCTACATTGCCAACCTCAATAACTTTGTGAGGTTGCGCGTATTCGTGCATGAATATCGAATCAAAGAACGCCCGACTCATGTTCAAGCTGGCAAGCATTTGCTGTGTGTCAGCGGTGAACAACGGCACATTGGTGTATTCAAATGGCTCAAGCAACCATTCCTGATATTTCTGCCAGGCAGCTTCTACTGACGGTTGAGGACCATATTTCTTTAATATCCCGGGTGTCGTCCTGCGGTTAATAATGCCGTCGCCCGGTGATGTGCCGTCGAGTGAAGCACTCGCCCCGGCGCCTTCTGCCAGCAGCTTGCGATCGGCAATCATGCGTGCCGGCCGTGGATCGTATTCCATGTGTAACTCTGCATTTCTGAGCCGCCAAACGATCAGGTGCTCTGTCAGTATCAGCCCCAGGCCAAGCTGGTGCGCATTCGCATAGCTCCGCGCATTCTCGCGTTCGAGGTAACTCACAAATGCATCTGTAATTATGCCCTCAAGCCGCGGCCCGACTTCAATTCGCATTCGCTGGTCGACAACGTCGTAAACAACAAGCATTCCACGCTCGCCAGACTCCGCACCGATCCCCCTGTTGCGTGCCTGTGTAACGGCGTAGTTCTCCAATGTCTGACCATTCAGTGTATTTACTATCAAAAACCGGATATCAGCTCCGGTTTCCCTGAACGTCGCGTTCAGCAATTCATTCATGTCACCCGCGAATCCAGGCGTCATCGAACCCGTCTCATCCAGAAATCTCGCCGACGCCTCGACTTTTTTATGCCGTTTTTTCGTCGCGCCATCGTCAAACACATGCAGAACAATCAGGGATACGAGCGTTATCGAAAGATAGAAGAATATATTCTTCCAGAAGCGGGATGCTGAACCTGGTCCGTTACCAGACTGCTGGACGTTATTCACTTTATCGGACAACCTGTAACGAGCTCAATGAAACGGCCAGAACCTCGACACTTCGGAAACGTTATGCAGACTGACCGCAAACGAAATCCACATGATCAGCAACAGCAGGCAACTGGCCAGATAAATCGAGAAGCGGTACAGAAGGTGATTGTAAGTGACATGCACAAGCGAATGGATAATGCGCAGGCCTACATAACACCACGCCAGCACCAGCAGTGGTGTCGAAATCTGATGAATCACATAAGATGAAATGCAGACCGCATAAAACAGTACCGGCATCTCGAACAGGTTGGCGACATTGCGCGCTACAACCCGGATATCGTCCGGCACTTTCTCGGACTCGCCAATTTTGAAATGCCCCGGTTTGGCGCGGCCGGCAAATATCGCTCCAAATCGTTTGTAAGCCAGAAACGTAACGATTGCGAAAGTCCAGAAAACCAGCGTCAGCATCGGAATGAAAATGGCCTCGGCTCGCATGTTATTTCCTTTGAGGTTGCTTGTGGACCGGATGTGGTTGCGTTACGCGGACTCTGAGACCTCAGATTATTGCATACGCCCGTACCGGGAAGGTGCCGAACCCTTTTACCTTGACCGGCACGGCGTGGAACCGGAATCCGGTATCGGGCAACCGTTCCAGATTGCACATATGTTCGCAGATCGGGATATCGGCGCCCAGTAATATCGAGTGCGCGGGGCGGGTATCGCCCCGATTGTCGTCAATGTTCAGAGAATCGATGCCCACCAATGCCGCACCCTGCTCCTGCAGCAATACCGCCGCCGCCTCGGTGACAAACGGGTGCCCTTCGAAATACCGCTCCGTGCTCCAGTGTTTTGCCCAACCGGTATGCACCAGCACCGCTTTGCCGCGCACATTTGCGCCAGCGAACAGTTTCGGGCCGATCGCACGCTGATCGCGGTCCGCATGCAACACGATCCCGGGCAGATGCGCCAGTGATTCCAGCGGCAGCTCCGAGAGATCCTTGCCCTCTGCATAGCGATGGAATGGCGAATCCACATAGGTGCCGGTGTTCGCTACCATTTCGATCTTGCCGATATGGAACGTGGTTCCCTCATGGTAATGGGATTGCGACGCTTCCCGCGACAGAAAGTCGCAGATCAGCGGTGCCGGCAAGCCCCGGTAAGTAACCATGCCGTGCTCGACGGTATGACTGAGATCGATAAACGTTTCCACTTACAGCTCCCGATCACCAAGACATCTGGACCCCGAATTTGTCAGAACCGGCGGGCCGTGTCATGGGTCTTTGATACCATGGCAGAATTTGTGGGCTTCCTGGCTTTTCTGCAAGACACCTCCCGCCTATACTCCGTTCATGCCACGTAAATCCCCGCCGCGGGCCGTCTCGCCTTCCCGATCCAGCCTCCCGCACCGGGTGGTGATGCTCGGCTACCCGGACGCGCAGATCCTCGACATCACCGGTCCGCTGGAAGTGTTCGGCCGCAGCGGCCGCTGGTTGCGCGACAAGGGCGTCACCCGCGATCTCGCTTACAGCGTCGAGCTGGTCGCCGCGGAGGCTGGCCAGGTCAAAACCTCGTCGGGTATCGGGCTGGTGGCACAACGCAGTTATCGCCAGGTCAGTCGAGCCGACACCCTGCTGATTGCCGGTGGTATCGGCTGCCATCCGGTGATGGAAGACGAGAACGTCCTGCGCTGGATCCGGCGCATGGCGCCTAAAGTTTCGCGCGTCGCATCCGTGTGCACGGGTGCGCTGGTACTGGCACGCGCCGGTCTGCTCGAAAACAGAGCGGCCACGACACACTGGGACTACATCGACCAGTTGGCGGGCATCAGCAATACGATCCGTGTGCAAGAAGACGCGATCTATGTGCGCGACAGTAATGTCTACACCTCGGCCGGCGTCACTGCCGGCATGGACATGGCGCTGGCCATGGTGGAAAGCGATTGGGGTCAGCCGGTGGCACTCGCCGTGGCCCAGGAACTGGTGATGTTCCTGAAGCGTCCGGGTGGACAGTCACAGTTCAGTAGTCACCTGGCTGCGCAATTCAGCGAAGACGACAAACTGCGCGAACTGCAATTGTGGATACTCGATCATCTGGCTCAGGATTTATCCGTGCCCAAGCTCGCGGCACGGGTCGCCATGAGTGAGCGCAACTTCGCACGCCGCTTCGCAGCCGATGTCGGCATGACACCGGCGCAATACGTTTCGCGGGCGCGTCTCGAAGCGGCACGTCGCAAACTGGAAGAAAACAATCTGCAAATCTCCCAGGTTGCGCGGCACTGCGGATTCGGTACCGAAGAAACCATGCGCCGTACCTTCATCGCGGAACTTGGCGTGTCACCCAGCGACTACCGCGAACGCTTCCGCAGCGCCGCCGCCTGACCCGATTAGCGCATCATTGCCGCATTAAAGTCAGCGCCAGGGATTTGCCGTCCTGGTTAAACGTCCCACTTAGCGAGTGCGCTTCGGAATCGCCAACCTTCCCCGTGAAAGTGGCTGGATGACC
>DASUXE010000245.1:0-2278 GCA_036378075.1 Gammaproteobacteria bacterium | reverse complement strand
GGATTGATGTTTGCCGACCGGCTCACCACCGTCAGTCCGAGCTTTGCACGCGAAATCCTTCTGCCTGACAACGGCGCAGGACTGGATGGGGTGTTGCGCGAGCGTGTCGGCGAGCTGTCCGGCATACTCAACGGTCTCGATACGCGCTGCTGGAATCCGGAGGACGATCCCCTGTTGATACAGAACTACTCATCCGGCTCGCTGCAATTGAAAGCGGTCAACAAATTGTCGGTGCAACGCCAGCTGCAGCTCAAACAGACGAGCAAGCTGCCATTGGTCACGGTTATCGGACGGTTGGCCTATCAGAAAGGGATTGATGTGCTGCTCGAATCGTTGCCGCAACTGATGGAATTACCTCTGCAGCTGGCGATTGTCGGCAGCGGCGATTTGCCCTACGAAGTTGCACTGCGGGATGCGGCAAAACAGTATCCGCACCGCATGGCGGTACACATCGGTTTCAACGAGTCACTGGCGCACCGCCTGGAAGCAGGAGCAGACATGCTGCTGATGCCTTCCCGGTTTGAACCCTGCGGCCTCACCCAGATGCAGAGCCTGCGCTACGGCACCGTCCCAGTGGTCGGACGCTGCGGTGGTTTGCTGGACACGGTGACGGACACCGATCCTGTGTCCCTGAACAGTCACACGGCCACCGGTTTCTTCATCGATCCGCTGTCGCCCGCGGGTATCGTTACGGCCATGCGCAGGGCACTGGCGGTATTCGGGCGGCCTGCGGAATGGCAGACGCTCATGCAACAGGGAATGCGCCAGGACTTCAGCTGGGAGCAAAGTGCCCAAAACTACGAAGCGGTATACAGGGAGGCGGTGACCGCGCGCCGCCGCGGCTCGCGGATGTGGCCTTTTCTGCCGGAACAATCAGCGGCGCCAGGCGGCTCGCAGGGATAGACACTGCTCACGCAAGGGGCAGCCGGTGTCGCGGCAAAAGAACCGCGCCGCAGTACGGAAGCAGGGGGTCTTGCCCTGATCAAGCTGTTCACCCCATATTTGCCAGCGCTCGGTGGCGCCCAGCCGGGGTGGCTGGGGGAAGCCGGTAAACATGTTTTGTGATACCTGAGACATGCCGGATCCGAATGACTGTTGGCTTTACTGCTCGCACTGAGCGGAACACGCAAGCCTAAAGTCCCATGCCGGGCGATCCCTCGCATTGATGCAAATCAAGCCTGAACCGATTAATTGGTCCAGTTCGTGCGGCCTGTGATGTTGCCGGTTTATGTCATCCATCGTCCGTCCACAGCCTTGCCACGCGTTGACGCAGATCATGGCCGGGATGTCGCCCGGGTCATAAGGTAAGCACATGGCCGGTGGTTCTGGTCGCGTCGGCAACCGGCTTTCGCCGCATCACCGCAGGAGTGCTCCAGATGTCTCAATCAGCCCGTTACATCAGATTTTTCCGTGAAACAGGGCTCGACGACGTGCCGCTGGTGGGCGGCAAGAATGCGTCGCTCGGTGAAATGTATCAGACGCTGTCGTCACAAGGCGTTCGCGTACCCAACGGGTTCGCGATCACCGCCGACGCCTACCGGGACATGCTGACCGCAGCAGACGCCTGGAATTCACTGCATGCCGTGCTGGATCACATTGATCCGTCGAACATCGATGTACTGTCAAAGCAGGCCGCGCAAGCCAGGGAGATTGTCTATCGGGCCGGTCTGTCGGCCGAATTGCAGCAGCAGATTCTTGCTGCGTACCGCGAACTGCAACACGAATATGGTGACACCCTGACAGTCGCGGTACGGAGCTCGGCCACGGCCGAAGACCTTCCCAATGCGAGTTTCGCGGGTCAGCACGACACCTATCTCAACATCAGCGGTGATGACGCGCTGCTTGATGCCTGCAGGCGCTGTTTCGCTTCACTGTTTACCGAACGCGCCATTCACTACCGGATCGATCAGGGCTTTGATCATTTCAAGGTTGCCCTGTCGATAGGCGTCATGAAAATGGTGCGTTCGGACCTGGCCGCCAGCGGCGTCATTTTTTCCGTGGACACGGAAACCGGCTTCCCTGACGTCGTACTCATAACCGGTTCCTTCGGTTTGGGTGAAAACGTGGTGCAGGGTATGGTCAATCCGGACGAATTCTACGTGCACAAACCGACTTTCCAGATCGGGAAGCGGGCGGTGCTAAGCCACATGCTGGGTGAAAAGACCCTGACGATGATATACGGCGATGGAGGCAAGAATGCTGTCACCACACGCAACATCGATACACCGCTGGCGAAACGCACGCAATTCTGCATTTCCGATGCGGAAGTGCTGGAGCT
>DASUXE010000244.1:0-2740 GCA_036378075.1 Gammaproteobacteria bacterium | reverse complement strand
AAAGCATTACCTGGGGATGGTTTGAAGGCGGTTTCCGCCCGAGCGGTCGAAATGCCGACGGTACTGCGGTGTGCGGCTCGACGACGCGCAATGTCGGTGGCGTTGCCATCACCGATTACATTCCGCACCATGAACCGTTCCAGTATTACGCCTCGACCTCGAACCCGCATCACCTCGCGCCCAGCTCGGCAAGTGAAATCGGTCATGACGGCCAGGCCAATCACCAGTACGATCTGGAGGATTTCTGGGCTGCGGTGGACAATGGCGGCATGCCCGCGGTGAGTTTTCTGAAAGCCAAAGGTGCACAGGACGGCCACGCAGGCTACTCGGATCCGCTCGACGAACAGCAGTTCCTCGTTAGCACCATCAACCGTCTGGAAAAATCTCCGGAGTGGAGCTCGACGGCGGTCGTGATCGCATATGACGATTCCGACGGCTGGTATGACCACGTCATAGGTCCGATAGTCAGTCAGTCCAGTGATGCATCTCATGACGCGCTGACCGGCGCCGGACTATGCGGCAGCAACGCTTCCGGTTTGTACGCCGACCGCTGCGGCTACGGTCCCCGCTTGCCGTTACTGGTGATTTCACCCTATGCCAGGGGAAACTATGTGGACCACAGTGTTACCGATCAATCTTCGATCCTGCGCTTCATCGAAGACAATTGGCAGACGGGACGCATTGGTGATGACTCTTTCGACGCCAAGGCCGGCACGCTGCGTAACATGTTCGACTTCCACGGCTACAACCGCCCGCTGTTCCTGGACCCGATAACAGGGCAGTCGGCGGACTCGGAAGAAGAAGGCCACGGATACGACCATCACGACTGACGGCCTGCTTCGCCGCGGTCGTTAACTGCAATGCCCGGGTCATGCGCCCGGGCATTTTTTACTGCATTTTCGCCTGCTGTGCCGGTTTGATCTTCAAACCCAGCAATTCCTGACACTTATCCGACAGATGATCGGCAATCGCTTCAAGTTGGCAATTCAAACGCACATTGTTGTCGCGCTCCTGCAGATAGGCCTGCCAGACATCACTCCAGGTCGCGTGCGTAGGCAAGGTTGCCGGTTCAGCTTCACGCAGCAAATCGGCTGATATCGGCTTGGTCCTATATTCCACCACCCTGACCGGTTTGGTCGGTTGCACCGCCAGTTGCGGTGCGCAGGCTGTCAAGCAGGGTAGCAGGCACGCTGGCATCCAGACAGCGGCGCGCTTCAGTATCGGTTTTGCGTACATCATTCAATACCTTGGTCTGGTTGGCGAGTTTCACTTCTAGTGCCTTGCGCAGATGCGACGCGGCATCTGCGTCGGCCTGAAGCTGGCCGATCTGGGCCTGCAGCTGCTGGATATGCTGCTCGTCAGCTTGATGTTGGGCAGCGGCAGTAATCTGCGTATCGGCATTGCTGCGTGCAGCCACAGATATCTCGCAGTCCTGACGGCCGCTCTGCGCCCGCTCATGCCACAGCAGACCGCCAAACGTGGCGCACAGCACCACCAGCATCGCGATTACACCCAGTAAAACCCTGATCATGGTTATTCCCCAATCCCGGTGCACGGTTCATACCATGCCCGTTTGCCGTTTTCGCCAAATATACCTGATTTGATTCCGGCATGCCGGTCCAGCGCAGCCAGAGGCCGTCTGCCAGGAGTAAAGACAACGATTACGGAGCCCGCCATGCCGGGCTACGTTTGTGCGCACATAGATGTCATTGACAACGTCAGACGGCAAAGCGTCATGAAAGCGAGGAATGCGTGAAAATTGGCGAAGGTCATGCGCCGCCGGCCTGCGCCGGATGTCTCGCCGCATTAAGCAGGATCAGAAGCTGTATTCTGCGGTGATGGAAACCACGTTCACCACGTAGTTGGGGCTGTAAATGCCGAGTGCCAGCAGGTTCGATACCGTGTCCTGACTCACACCGTCCAGACTCCAGTCCGAAGTCGCATAGCGCTCGATCTGGTAGTCAAGGCGCAGTCCGAACTTCGCAGTGAAGGCATATTTCGCATAAAACGACAGGTGCTGCAGACGCATGGTGATATCAGGGTAGAGCGGTCCGGATGCCCCGGTCATGACCACGGTCGTGCCGCGGGCGAGCGAGTAGCTGAAATCGGCGCCGCCGTCCAGGCCGGGCCGGATCCCGCGCAATTCCGCGCTCAACCCCACGGTTTGCACCCGGTCACCGCGTTCGCCAGTCCAGTTTGGCGAAGCAAAGGTATCGCTACCGGTCTGTCGCCAGACAGTGGTCTGATGGGTGAAATAGCCATTGAAATCAAGTTTGCTGTCGGGTGTATAAGTCAGGTTTGCCGTATAACCGATATCCTTGGCCTGAGTCAGACCGATATCGGTACCGTCGTAGTTGTCATTGTTGGTTTCGCCGCTAATGCCGGTGCTCCAGCTGGCAGCCGGGTAGATAATCAGCTGCCCGCTGACCTGATTACGGGTGCGGTTCGCAAGATCGAACTGCCGCATCAGCGGATTCTGTGTCGCAAACAGATAATCTACCGGCGAATAATCTGGCGACGAGCGTCTTTCACGGGTCGCTTTCAGGAACGTGCTGACCCATGAAAACGGATTGTCGCGAATACTGGCCCACACCGAATCGGTACGGGTCTCGGCGGCCTCACGGAACGTGCGATCGTCACCCTCATGTGCAGCGCCACCTTCCACGTGCATCTGCGACGACACCCTGTAGTCCGCGATCAGATCCGCACGGGTACGGCTGTAGCTGTACGGAATGTTGGT
>DASUXE010000243.1:0-2275 GCA_036378075.1 Gammaproteobacteria bacterium | reverse complement strand
ATCGAAATCCATCGTGCAGGCCAGCATTTGTTCAGCCGGCAATACCGGAGCGGATACGCCGCCGGGAATTACCGCTTTCAGTTTGTGACCTTTCCAGACCCCGCCGGCCAGTTCCAGCAGATCCTTGAACGACGTGCCCATCGGAATTTCGAAATTGCCGGGCTTCTCGACGTGGCCGCTGACGGAAAAGATCTTGGTGCCGCCGTTGTTGGGCTTGCCGATATCCGCAAACCATTTGCCGCCGTTCAGAATGATGCTGGGGGCCGACGCGAAGGTTTCGGTGTTGTTGACCGTGGTCGGCCGGCCGAAGGCGCCGAAATTGGCAGGAAACGGCGGCTTGAACCGCGGCATGCCCTTCTTGCCTTCCAGAGATTCCAACAGCGCGGTTTCTTCGCCACATATATAAGCGCCGGCGCCGAGATGACTGTGCAGATCGAAGTCCACGCCCGAGCCCAGAATATTCTGACCCAGCAGCCCTTCCTTGTAGGCTTCCTTGAGCGCCTGCTCGAAGCGCTGGTAGGGCTCGTCCATGAACTCGCCACGCATGTAGTTGTAACCGGTCTTGCAGCGCATGGCATACCCGGCAATCGCCATGCCCTCGATCAGGGCATGCGGATTGAAACGCAGGATGTCGCGGTCCTTGCAGGTACCCGGTTCGGATTCGTCCGAGTTGCAGACCACGTAGGACGGCCCGGTGGGATTCTTCGGCATGAAGCCCCATTTCACGCCGGTCGGGAAGCCTGCACCACCGCGGCCGCGCAAACCCGATGCCTTGATCTCCTCGATAACCTGATCCGGCGGGATCTTGTCCTTGAGTATCTTGCGCCAGGCCTTGTAACCATCCACCTTGAGATAGTTCTCAAGCGTCCAGGGCTTGTCGAACTGCAACGTACGGTAGCAGACCTGATTCAGCGTCACGCTCACTTCAGATCCTCCAGAATCTTGTCAATCTTTTCCGGCGTCAGGTTCTCGTGATACTTGTGATCGCACATCATCATCGGACCGCCGACACAGGCCGCCAGACATTCCTCTTCGCGCTTGAGGTAGTAACGACCATCCGGCGTGCTTTCGCCGGTCTTGATGCCGAGTTTCTTTTCGATGTGTTCGACGATCTGATCGGCGCCGCGCAGCATGCAGGAAATGTTGGTGCACACCGAAATGCTGTGCCGGCCGACCGGTTTGGTCTCGAACATGGAATAGAACGTTGCGACTTCGTAGATCTTGATGGGCTCAAGCTTCAGATACTCTGCCACCGCATCCATGAGTTCCACGGTCAGATAGCCGTTGTTTTCATGCTGGACTTCGCGCAACGCCTCGAACACGGCGGAACGCTGCCTGCCTTCCGGATACTTCCTGATCGTCTCGTCGATCACCTGCTTCGCGTGCTTCGACAGGACTGCTTTGCTGGAGGTCTTTTCCATCAGCGATCCACCTCACCGAACACGATATCCTGGGTACCAATCACCGCCACCAGATCGGCCAGCATGTGGCCGCGAACCATTTCGTCGAGTGCAGACAGATGCGCGAAACCGGCGGCACGGATCTTCACCCGGAACGGTTTGTTGGCACCGTCGGAAATCAGGTAAATGCCGAATTCACCCTTGGGATGCTCGACCGCCGCATAGGCCTCACCGGCCGGCACACAATATCCTTCGGTCATGTACTTGAAGTGATGAATCAGCGATTCCATGTCCGATTTCATCTGTTCACGGCGCGGCGGCGTGACCTTGTGGTCGTCGAGCCATACCGGACCCGGATTGGTACGCAGCCAGTCGACACACTGTTTCACAATGCGATTCGACTGACGCATTTCCTCAATCCGAACCAGGTAACGATCGTAGCAATCACCGTTGATACCGACTGGAATATCGAAATCCATGCGGTCGTACACTTCGTAAGGCTGTTTCTTGCGCAGATCCCATTCGATACCCGAACCACGCAGCATGGGACCGCTGAAGCCAAGCTGCAGCGCGCGTTCCGGCGAAACCACCGCGATGCCCACCGTGCGCTGTTTCCAGATGCGGTTATCGGTCAGCAGCGTTTCGTATTCATCCACGCATTTCGGAAAGCGCCGGGTAAAGTCATCGATGAAATCCAGCAGCGAGCCCTGACGCGCATCGTTCAGGCGCTGCATGTCGCGTTTGCTGCGGAATTTCGATGCTTCATATTGCGGCATGCGTTCCGGCAGATCGCGGTACACCCCGCCCGGACGGTAATAGGTCGCGTGCATACGGGCACCGGATACCGCCTCATACATATCCATGATGTCCTCGCG
>DASUXE010000242.1:0-4303 GCA_036378075.1 Gammaproteobacteria bacterium | reverse complement strand
GGAGGTTATGCCGCCGGTTATTACAGTTATCTGTGGGCCGAAGTGCTGGCCGCCGACGCTTACTCCGCCTTCGAGGAGCACGGCGTATTCGATCGCGCGACCGGCGACCGATTCATGCAAACCATTCTCGGCCAGGGCGGCAGCCGTGACGCGATGGAACTGTTTGTGGAATTCCGTGGCCGCAAACCGCAACTGGACGCCTTCCTGAAACTGAATGGGATTGCGGCGTGAGTGATTTAGGTTCTCAAGGTTTGAACGAATGAAAATAGCGTCATGGAACGTCAACTCTCTCCGCGTCCGTCTGCCGCATGTGTTGCAGTGGCTCGATCAAGCGCGCCCAGACGTGCTGGCCTTGCAGGGTGAGACGGGGCTATTTCAATGCCATGCCGGTGGCATGGCATTCCCGTCGAACGACGCGACAGGAAGTCGCGGCTGGTCTGCGCACCATGGAAGGTTCTGTGCACTCAAGGTCTAATTAATGAAAATAGCTTCATGGAACGTCAACTCCCTCCGCGTCCGCCTGCCGCATGTATTGCAGTGGCTCGACCAAGCGCGCCCCGACGTGCTGGCCTTGCAGGAAACCAAGACCGAGGACCGCAATTTTCCGGTTGCCGAATTCGAGGCAGCCGGTTACCGCACCGCATTCAGCGGCCAACCGACCTACAACGGTGTGGCGTTACTGTCGCGCGATCCACTTGAGGTGTTCGCAACTGGATTGCCGGCGTTCGATGATCCGCAAAAGCGTGTGCTGGGTGCCCGCATCGGCGAGGTAGCGGTTCTCGACCTGTATGTGCCCAACGGCCAGAGCATTGAATCCGACAAATACCGTTACAAACTGGACTGGCTGGCGCAGCTCGACTGGTGGCTGGAAACGCTGCTCAAGCAGCATCCGCAACTGATCGTGCTGGGCGATTTCAATATCGCGCCAGAGGACCGTGACGTGCACGATCCCGCCGCCTGGATGGGTCAGGTGCTGGTCAGCGAGCCGGAGCGGGCGGCATTCCAGCGTCTGCTGAGTCACGGTCTGCGCGACAGTTTCCGGCTGCATCAGGCCGATGGCGGTCATTACAGCTGGTGGGACTACCGGGGGGCCGGGTTTCGCCGCAATCTGGGCCTGCGCATCGACCACATCCTGCTGTCGCTACCGCTCGCCGAGCGTTGCGCGGTGGCCGGAATCGACCGGGAACCCCGCTCCTGGGAGCGCCCTTCCGATCACACCCCGGTCATCGTCGAACTCACCTGAGACCGGCAATACGCCTGTGTGGTGCCACTGATTGCGGGAAATCGATCCCGTGCAATCTTTGCCGGAAACTGTGACGGACATCACACAATCAGTTGGCGCCGCGGGTGGCTGTTTGTATGCTTGGCCCCTTGTCCTCAATGAAAGAACATCCGGATACCCCATGGCGGATTTCAGTGCCCGTCGGAGCAATTACGACGTCACCAACGTGGTGCAGGTCAGCGTACCAGAACAGGTGGCTGATGCCGTCGCGGCCATCTATGCGGAACTTTATCCGCGTGCCTCGCTGAAGCCCCTGCAACGCGCGTTTGCCGATTTTGATCGTCTGTTCCGGGGTGAAGATCCGGATTTTCACGGCTGCGATACCGAATATCACGACCTGCAACACAGCCTCGACGTGACCCTGGCGCTGGCGCGGCACATCGACGGACACGAACGCAGCAGCCGTCCGCACGCGCGTATCGGCGCCAAACGCGCGGCGGTCGGTATCATCACGGCCCTCTATCACGACGTCGGTTACCTGCGCAGTGTGCGCGACCGCCGTCACCAGAATGGCGCCGAATACACCCTGAAACACGTCAGCCGCGGCGGCCATTTTCTGGATGACTACCTCGATACCCTGGGGTTGGGCAGCGAAGCGCATATCGTCCGACAGATGATTCATTTCACCGGGTATGAAAAAGACATACGCCGCCTTGAACTCGGCGATGAAAAATACACCCGCCTCGGTCACCTGCTTGGCACCGCGGACTTGACGGCGCAGATGGCGGATCGCTGTTATCTGGAAAAATGCCGCGACCGTTTGTATCCGGAATTTGTCATCGGCGGTATGGCAAAGCGCACCCTCCCTGATGGGCAAGTTCAGGTGATGTACTCATCCGCGAATGACCTGTTGAAGAAAACGCCGGACTTTTTTTCGATTACGCTGCGCGACCGGCTGGATGGCGTATTCGCGGGTGCTTACCACTATGCCGCCAAACATTTTGGCGGTGAGAACCTTTATATGGAAGCAGTTCGCCGTAATCTTCAGCACCTGGACTTCGTGCTTCGCCACAACGCATGGTCACTGCTGCGTCGCAAACCGCCGCTGTTTACCGCTGACACCTTGCGACATGCATCCGATTGCAGCCATGTTGCGACCGTCGCAGGCCTGCGGTTGGCGACGTCCACCTGACAATCTTCGTCGCTCGCCTACTCGACCGTGACTGATTTGGCCAGATTGCGCGGTTTGTCGACATCCGTGCCACGCACCAGCGCAGTGTGATACGCGAGTAATTGCACCGGCACGGTGTGGACGATGGGCGACAGAATGCCGACATGGCGCGGCGTGCGGATTACTCTTACCCCTTCGCTTTCCTGAAAATGACTGTCCAGATCCGCGAATACGAACAGCTCGCCGCCACGTGCGCGGACTTCCTGCATATTCGATTTCACTTTCTCAAGTAGCGCGTCGTTGGGCGCAATCACCACCACCGGCATGTCCTTGTCCACCAGCGCCAGCGGGCCGTGTTTCAGCTCACCCGCCGGATACGCTTCCGCGTGGATGTAGGATATTTCCTTCAGTTTCAAGGCACCTTCCAGCGCGACCGGGTAATGAATGCCGCGCCCCAGAAACAAGGCATGATGGTGGCGCGCAAAGGCGCCCGCCCATTCGCTGATCTGCGGTTCAAGGTTCAGGGCAAACTGCACGCTGCCGGCCAGATGCCGCAGACTGTCGACAAACGACGCCTCATGCTCTGCAGACAGTAAACCGCGCTGTTTGGCGATGGTTGCGGCGAGCGTGAACAAGGCGATCAGCTGTGTGGTAAACGCCTTGGTGGACGCCACGCCAATCTCGGCGCCGGCCCGCGTGTAGAACACCAGGCGCGAGGCACGCGGAATTGCGCTTTCCTGGACATTGCAGATCGACAGGGTTTTCTGATGGCCAAGTGCTTTGGCGTGTTTCAAAGCCTCAAGTGTGTCGAGGGTCTCACCGGACTGCGAAATGGTTATAACCAGCTGTCGCGGATCCGGTACCGAATCGCGATAACGGTACTCGCTCGCAATCTCGACTGAGACCGGCAGTTTTGCGATGCTTTCGATCCAGTATTTCGCGGTCAACCCGGCGTAATAGCTGGTGCCTGCAGCCAGAATCAACACACCGCTGAGATCTGAAAATACCTGTTGAGCATCGGCACCGAACAGGGCCGGACTGAATCCTTCCTCGATTACCGGCTCGATGGTATCCGCCAGCGCCCGCGGTTGCTCGTGAATCTCTTTCTGCATGAAATGGGTATACGGACCCAGCTCCATGGAGGCCAGCGAGACATCGCTGACATGAACAGCCCGTTCGACGGGCTTGCCGGCACGGTCTTTGATCGTGACGCGCTCGCGCCGCACTTCCGCAACGTCGCCTTCTTCGAGATAAATCACTCGCCGCGTTGCCGTGAGCACGGCGGATACATCCGAGGCGATGAAATTCTCGTTTTCGCCCAGACCGATCAGCAACGGACAGCCCATGCGAGCGCACACCACGACGTCGGGTACCTTGAGACTGACCACGCCGATGGCATACGCACCGGTCAGTTCCTTGACCGCGTTGCGTACTGCTGTGAACAGGTCATCACACTGCGAATAGTGGTAATGCACCAGATGGGCAATGACTTCGGTATCGGTTTGCGATTCGAAGGTATATCCAAGTGACTGCAGCCGCTTGCGCTCGGCATCGTGGTTTTCGATGATGCCGTTGTGGACCACCGCAATCTCGTTGCGGGAAATATGCGGATGGGCATTGTCCTCTGTCACGCCGCCGTGCGTGGCCCAGCGGGTATGACCGATACCGACCAACCCATGCAATTTCCCGGCGGCCGCGCGCGCCTGCATTTCCGCGACCCGTCCGACCGAGCGCACACGCTGGAGGCTTTCACCCAGGATCACAATGCCGGCAGAATCGTAGCCACGATATTCAAGCCGGAGCAATCCTTCAACCAGAATCGGTACTACGTCACGGCTCGAAACAGCACCTACTATTCCACACATGTTTCAGTCCTTCTTGTTCCGTTTTTTCGGCGGTTGCCAGTGCGG
>DASUXE010000241.1:0-2352 GCA_036378075.1 Gammaproteobacteria bacterium | reverse complement strand
GCCGCTTAGACTGATGGTCCCATTCGTTGGAGTAAATGCATACGCTGTGGGACCGGAAACATAAGGGGTACAAACACCCTGACCACAGTAACTGCCAACCAAGCTTCCACCGGTGCTATTCGAGTGAATCTGCAGCGAACCGGTTTTGATCGTCAGATTGCCGTTTGCATTGGTTCCAGTTATGTTTGCCGCAGCCGCTGCGCCGGCGTCGCCCGGCGGGATCGCCGCGGTCACGCTGTTACTCGCAACTAACGTCAGACTCACGCCGGCGTTAAGTTGCGTATCAATGAACGTCGTGGTGACCCAATCGCCTGATGTCCAGCTGCCATGAGACGCGCCACCGCTCGTTATGTACAGCTTCATCGGGTCAATGAGCAAATTACCGCCATTGCCCACATTCACATTGCCACGCACGCTGAGATGATGGCCTGATAGTTCGACGAATCCGCCATTTGCGTTGTCGCCCGCCGCATTAATACTCGCAGTACTCGCGATGTCGGTATGGTGATCGCCGCGAATTACAACTGCGCCGCCCGTAACTCCCGATTGCGTCGCACTCGCATCCAGCGTCCCGCTTTCGTTGATGTCACCACCCTGCGCGGCGAGAATGATCACACCGTTGTGATCCTGGATGCTGTGCGCGGTAATCAGACCGCTGTTGTTGACCGCGGTCGCGGTGAGTGCGTTGGCGACTTTCGCCGTCATCAAAACCGTGCCGCCATCGGCGGTGATGGTGCCGACGTTGTTGACGCCGGCGTATTGCGCGAGCGTGGCCTGATCCACCACGAAACTGACCAGCGCGTTGTTGTTCAACGTCAGGGCCATCTGGTTGCCCGACGCAAGCACGACGGTTCCCGCCTGCGCGGCAATCACGCCGTCGTTTTCGGCGTAATCGCCGGCCAGCACCACATAGCCGCCGTTGGCGCTGATGTTGCCCTGATTGACGACGCTCGCATCCGGCGCGGTACTGCCCTTGCTGAAGGTGTAGTGTCCGGCCAGAAAATCGCTGTCCTTGATGTCGAGCGTGGTGGCGATGAGGCCCTGCACGTCGAGGGTCGCGGTCTGACCGAAGAACACGCCGTTCGGGTTGACCAGAAACACCTGACCGTTGGCGGACAGGTTGCCGAGTATCTGCGACGGGTTGCCGCCAATGACGCGATTCAGCACCACCGAGGAACTGTCGGGCTGAATGAACTGCACGTACTGATTACTGCCGATCGAGAACTGCTGCCAGTTGAGGATGGCGCTCTGCGAAGCCTGGTTGATGATGGTGTGATTGGCATCCGGCACGCTGATGCTGGCACTGCCGCCGACAACCTGTCCGCCGGTCGGATTCGCCAATGCGAATGCCGGCGCAAGCGCGCCGGCGCCGAGCGCGGTGCGTTTGAATGCGCGCGAATGCAGTGCCTGTTTGAGCATCGCGTTCAGCGGCCGGAGTGACAGTTTGCGGTACGTCATTTGCCTATCCTCTTGCTCAACCTTGATCGCGCATCCTGCGCAGCTTTGAAATTGAATTCTTCAATTCAGAAACGGGTGCCAAACGTAAACCACACGTGCGGACCGCGATCCACGTTGTGTACCTGACGGTCCGGGGTATCGTCGCTGGGCCGGTAACCACCCACCGCCCACGCCAGTTGCAGGCGCATGTTCCAGCTGCCCGAACTCGGCCCCATCAGCCACTCGGTGCCGACGCTGGTCAGCCCGCGGCTGTTGGACGGCACGGATTGATACGCGACATTCCAGACCTTGCCGGTATCCACGAACGCACCGAGCGCCATCGGCAGGCTGCCGGTCGCAAACGCGCGTTGCAGTTCGAATGATGCGAATACGCCGCGATCGCCGCGCTGCTCGGCGGGCAGGAAGCCGCGCACGTTGTCGGGCCCGCCCAGCGAAAACTTGTCAGTGTCCACCAGCGGATCCGGCGAATACGAGAGACTGGCGCTGCTGATGAAACGCCACCAGGTTGCAAACGGCTGTATGTAGGCGGCATCGAACTGCATGCGCAGCTTTTCGGCATTGGTCAGAGTGCCGTCGTTGTGCTTGCCGTTGGTCCACAGGTTGCCGGCCAGCGTGTAATAGCTGAAGTCTTCATAGCTGCGGGTATAGAACGTGGTCAGCTGCAGCAGATTGATGTTGGTGGTGGTCGAGGTCTTGCCGTTGGTATTCACCACGCTGGTGTTGTGGCTGCCGCCGAAACCCCAGTAGAAACTTTCGCTGCGGGTCCGCTCCTGCGCATACATATAGTTCAGCGAACCGTTCTGGGTGCTGCCGCTGATATCGAGCGGTCCGAACAGACTGCCGCCGACGCGATACACGGCACGGTTCCAGCCGGCAGACAGGGTCCCGCCGGGT
>DASUXE010000240.1:0-5007 GCA_036378075.1 Gammaproteobacteria bacterium | reverse complement strand
TGCCGGGTAACTTCCAGTTTATCGGGCTCATCTACCTGATGTTCCCCAATGCGAAAATTATCAACTGTCGCCGCGACCCCGTGGATACTTGTTTGTCCTGTTACAAGAAGATGTTCCAGTCGGCGGTACCGTACAGTTTCGACCTTACCGAACTCGGTCGGTACTATCGTCTTTATGATCGCATGATGAAGCATTGGCACGACGTTTTGCCCGGTTACGTCCTGGATGTCGAATATGAGAATCTCCTGAAAAATCCGGAACAGGAATTACGCAAGGTCCTTGAATTCTGCGGATTGGAATTCAATCCTGCTTGCCTGGAATTTCACAAGGTGGAACGGCCAATCAATACGGCCAGCGTACTGCAGGTGCGCAAACCGCTGTATACGGACTCGGTCCAACGCTGGAAGAAATATCAGTCCCGACTGAGTCCGTTACTTGATGCACTTGGAATAACAAGCTGACGGAACCAAAATTGGCAGTTTCCCCTACGCCATAATGCGTCAAGGGGTGCCAATTACATCGAGTCAGTCACTTTTTGCCTGATCCACTCGAGCTGCTCGGACGGCGGGGTCTCTGCAAAAAAACTAAGTGCAACATGCCTGCCCGATGACGATACCTGATGAAACCACCCGGCAGGTAGAAACAGCATTTCGTTACGCTGAAGCGTAAAATCAATCCGCCTGGCCTCGGCCAGCTTGTAACGGGGGAATCTGCCTACATCCGGATTGAATGCATCAAGTTTGCAGACGTGCGGCATATTATTCAGATCGGCGTACTTGATGATTCCGTTGGGTTGCACTTCTCGAATATCACCCCGAACATATAGATTTTCCGCCTGATCAGGCGGAAAAATCGCAAACTGTTTTGCGCCATCCACCACTGTATACAAATTATCGTTGAAATCGTGATGTAGAGGCGTAACGATGGGGGTCCGACTGTTGCCCATCCAGATGTTAATGCAACGTAGAAGCAGGTCCTTGAAGTAATACGGAATCGTGTAGTCCCCGATCAATTGCAATGCAGGAGGCTCAAGAGTGCGGTTTTCCCTGAAATTCTGCAGATTCAAATACAAGGAGTCATCACCATCCGGGTTATCCATGACCCTGGCGAGAAAGTCACGAAACGCCATAGGCGCATATCCTGAATTTTCCGGCTTGAATACCTCATCGTGGTGCCGCTTTTGAACTTGAACAGTTTGGGCACCCGCCTTGTAACGCAAGTAGTCATTAGTCCACAAGTTGGTCCGCCAGCCAATTTCAGCGAGATCGCGAAACTTTATAACAAGCGGTTGACGGGCAGTGAAATATTGCAGGTAGAAATCCTGCACTGAGATGGGATGTTCAAGTTTGGTGATGCTATTTCTAATCAACTTGGAATTTTGGCTTTCAGTTACCGGGGGCTCGGTTCCAGCTGTCCGCGGATCATGGTACTTGGGTGCCAAGAAGAAATCACCTCGAAGGTTTGGTGCCCCGAACAGGAGTTGAACCTGTGACCTTCCCCTTAGGAGGGGGACGCTCTATCCAACTGAGCTACCGGGGCATCTTAAGGCGGGAACCGGCGTCGGCAGAGGCTCAATATAGTTGCAGGACTTCCATGGCAGCAAGCGCGTCACCACCGTCGGAGCCGAATGGCGGCAAAACCGGGCATTGGCCCGGCTTGCTTGTGGCATACACATATGGTTTGGTGGAGCGGAGGAGGATCGAACTCCCGACCTTCGCATTGCGAACGCGACGCTCTCCCAGCTGAGCTACCGCCCCTCAAAAGCTGCGCAATTCTAGCACCCTGGAGGCATGGTGCGCCAGCCGCAGGCGCGGATTGTGCGCCACCTGCTCCAGGCAATGGAGGCATGTCAGGCCTTCTGATATGCTTTTTTGCCGGATGCCGAATGGGGGGGATTAACCAGCCACATCGCGCTTGAAGCCAGGCAGCTTTGGCGCAGTGCCCGGGTTATAACCTGCGTCGAACGACATTCTGTAATCAAAATTCACAGTTCAAACAAATCTAGATTTCCGAGAGGTCAGCGTGTCCAGATTATCCCTCACCTTCCAGACCGCCTGTCTGTCCCTGATAGTTGCAGCTGTCTGCCCCAGTGTCACGGCAGCGGTATACACGCACAACAGGCTTCCCCTGTATGCCCCGGGCCAAGTACTCGTGAAGTATCGGACAGCGAATGGTGCGCCTCGCGTACTAGCGAAACTGGGTGTCGCGGCGGACCAGGAACAGCGCTACATCGCCGGAGAATCACGGCTCTCGTTGATCCATTTGCCGCCGCGCAGCGATGTACTCGCGGCCGTTCGCGCATTGCGGGCCAGCGGACTGGTCGTATACGCAGAACCGAATTATTACCGTTATCCCCTCGCTACCACGACGACCTGCAGCAGCAGCATAGTGACCAACCACCCCGAAGACAGTGGCCAACCGTGCACGGTGCCAGATGATCCGGATATCAGCAACGATTGGTTTGTGAACAATTCCGGCAATTCAGCCGGCACGGCTGTAGCAGGCGCGGACATGAACCTGCTGGCAGCATGGGGCAAGCTGCAAAAAAGCGATGACGTAAAGGTTGCAGTCATCGATGATGGCTTCGATCTCGGCAATCCGGATCTATCATTCGATGGGTCAGGGGTAAGCTGTGTCGGCAGCAGTGCATGCAGCGGCACCGCGGCGGCGACAAAAACCGACGGCACTGAAGATCATGGTACCTGGGTATCCGGTACACTGGCGGCGACCGGTGACAATGCACTCGGCACTGCCGGAGCGACTTGGCACACAGATCTGTTGCCGATCAAGAGCGATCTCACTGTGGGATCCATCGCGAACGCCATCAAGTACGCCGTGGATCATGGAGCCAAGATCATCAATGAAAGCTTCGGTGGCCCGACTCCGTCCAATACCGAATATGATGCGCTGAATTACGCGCTGCAGAACAATGTGCTGGTGGTTGTGGCCGCCGGCAACAACGATTCAGACAATGATCGCGCCGGTGCCGCCTATCCCGCCAACTATGCCGGGGACAGCGTGCTGTTTCCGAATGAAGACAGCAGTGGCAACCCGATCCCCGGAGCTACCACTACCAAACCTGGCTTACCCAACGTGATCGCCGTCGGCGCCAGCGACTCAAATGATCAACTCACGTCCTGGAGCCAGTGGGGCTCTTTCAATGTCGATCTGCTGGCACCGGGCCAAGACATTTTTGCGACACAGCGCGGAGCTGACGGCAAGACGCAATCTGTAAGCGGCACTTCATTTTCCACACCGCTAACCAGTGGCGTTGCTGCGCTCGCTGCAGAAAAACTCTATGGTACAACGGCCGCTGCCAGTTTCGATTACCACACCGTCAAAGCGCAGCTGCTGGCCGGCACCGACCCCGGCGCATACGACCCGATCAAGCCGGCGACGCAGGGGGCATTGCGGGGTCGCAGTGCAACCGGACGTATCAATGCCTATCTGGCGCTCCAGCCAGTCTCCAACGGAATCATGCTGGTGCGTAATGTCACGGTTGATGACAACACCGGATTAAACGCCAGCAATGATGCCGACCGTGAGATTGATCCGGGTGAGACGGTGAATCTCGATGTCACCGTTGCCAACGCCGGAGCCACATCGGATACCAGTGTCAGTGGCACACTTTCCTATCTTGGCACCGACACGAACCGAACCAACACCAGTTACGCTACCGTCATCACCAACACGACCACAGCAACCTTGACGGCGCCGACGGGCAGCACGCTGGTTGACCCGGAAGGTACGTTAATCTTCCCGGTCACCATCGGACCGATTCAAGACAACGAGTCGCTACTGTTCGAACTTGACCTTACGGCTCAACCCAGCGGCGCCACCCAGAAGCGGTATTTCTTTGTAGAAGCCGGCAGTTTAAAGAATGGCAGCACGCTGATAACACGGCTTGGTCGCAACAGCTATGACGATTTCCAGGATTTCCACATAACAGTGCCATCAGGGGCCAGCAACCTAATTGTTACCACACGTACCGACAACGGCACTGACATAGATTTGCTGGTACAAAGGGACGGAATACCTCAATACCTGGAAACGCTGGGACCGAATCCGGACGCAAACCCCGAGTTTCAGCAATATATTGACCCGAATACGCAGATCAGCGGCAACCAGGACGGTGATGAAACCGTGGCCTACGACGGTCTGGCCAATCCGTACAATTACAACGGTGCCGCCAACCCTGCGACTGCTGCGGGTACCTACCATATCGTCACCGTCAATTTCACGGCCGGGCATGCCGTCAATTACAGCATCAATGCCTGCTACGCGCCGGCGGGCAGTGACCAGATTACTCTGGCGGGCAACGTGGAAGTTGCCGAAGATGCAAAAACCGCAACGCTGACGCTGTTGCGCTCCGGCTCAAGTGGTGCCGTCAGCGTGCATTACGCCACCAGCGATGGGGGTTCGGCACCGCTGGTCTCGACAGACTCCGCAGATCCATCGGCAATTGCCGGCACCAACTACACCAGCAGCGGTGGCACCGTCAGTTGGGCCGACGGCGATTCCAAAGCCAAGACCGTCAGTGTTCCGGTGATCAACTCCGGCACGATCACAAAGTCATCGAGTACCTTCAAACATTTCACCGTCACATTATCGGGGCTCTCCGGCGGCACCGCCTCCACCAGTCTGGGATGTCTGAAAACTGCTGACGTCGCCCTCATGCAGGCCACCCAAAGTAGCGGTGGCACCACGCCTCCGCCGCCGTCCAGTAGCAGCGGCAAATCCGGAGGCGGTGGCGCATTTGGCTTGTTCGCGATGGGGATATTGCTGATCTCGCGTCTGGGACTGGCCCGACGCAAATAATCTGCTAATTGCATTGTCAAAAGCGGCAGGTACTTGTGTGCCTGCCGCTTTTTTATGCTTACTCAACAGGTATTCACGACCGGATCACAATGAGGCTTGCGGACAGAGTAACAAGACAATTGAAACCCCGGCTGCCCAGAGGAGAGTGATCAACCCTTCCGCTATTGCCACCCGGTTCTAGCGCCCGAT
>DASUXE010000239.1:0-3869 GCA_036378075.1 Gammaproteobacteria bacterium | reverse complement strand
ACGGCGAGCTGGCGCTGGACCAGAGCGGCGGCACCGCGACGCTCCGGACGCGTAATGCGTCAGTAAATTTTCCGCAGCTGTTCCGCGGGCCCTTGTACGCAAGCACGCTGGATGCAAACTTCAGTTTCACGCACAACGCTGACGGCTGGCGTATTGCCAGTGACAACATCGCGATCAGTAACCCTGACGCTGCTGCGACCGGTAAAGGAAGTTTTCTGTTTCCTGCCGATGGCAGTTCGCCGCGGCTCGATCTCGATGCCACCGTCAAGGATGCTGATGCACGCAACAAGTCGGCTTATTTTCCCGTCGGCATCATGCCCAAGGACGTTGTGGACTGGCTGGACAGCGCAATTATCAGCGGCCAGGTTCCGGAAGGAACATTGAGTGTTCACGGCAGGCTGGCGGATTTTCCCTATGACAAGGGACAGGGCTTGTTCGATATCCGTTTCCATCTGGTTCACGGCGTGCTCGATTATGCGAATGGCTGGCCGATGATCCGCAACCTGGATGCGGAGGTGGAGTTTCGCAATCAGGGGTTGAGTGCCGTGGCGCGCGGCGGCGACATTCTGGGCGACGATATCACCGGCGCCAAAGCAGGGTTTGCCGACTTGCGCGCGGGCGTATTGCGTGTCGATGGCGGTGCACGCGGCACCGCGCAGGCGTCGCTCGATTTCCTGAGAAACGGTCCGCTCAAAGAACGCTTCGGTTCCTATCTCGACTCGGTCAAGGTCGGCGGCCGAAGTGATGTGACTCTCCATCTGGTGTTGCCGGTGGATCAACTGGACAAGTTCAAACTGGACGGCGTTGCGCAATTGCGTGGTGTAAGTGTAGGTGTGCAGGGCGCCCCGGCATGGACGCTCAGTCAGGTGCACGGTGATGTGCATTTCACCGGCAGTGGTTTTTCCGCCGACAACGTTCGGGGCACCATACTCGGCGTTCCTGTCACGATCAACCTGCATCCAGGTAATAAAGCGGGGTCGGACACCACGTTGTTCGACGCGCACGGTGGTGCCGACAGTGCGGCCCTGATGGCTGCGTTCAAACTGCCGGCGAAAGACGCATTGCAGGGACGCACTGAGTGGTCGGCGCACGGCAACATTCCGAATAATCCGGCCGCCGGAACCGCCGGCCTGTCGCTGGTCATGAATTCGACGCTGCAGGGGCTGGCCGTCAATCTGCCTCCGCCGTTTAACAAGCCGGCGGAAGCCGCGCTACCGCTGGAGTTGGCGCTGGCGGTTCATGGCGGTGGCCGCATGCAGCTCGGTGTCAGGTATGCGGAACGCGGTGCCGCACAGCTGCAATTCGTTTCCCGCGACAAACGCTGGGGGTTCGACCGCGGCGAGGTCAGGCTCGGCAGTGCCACCGCTGCGCTGCCCGACACACCAGGCTTGAGTGTTACCGGAAAGCTGGATGCGTTCGATACCAGCCTCTGGAAAACATACAGCGCCGGCGCCGCAGACCAGGAAGCAGAATTATTGACGCTGCCCGCATTTCTGCAACATGTTGATATGCAGGTCGAGCATTTTTCCGGATTCGGGCAAACCATCAATGGTCTGCATCTGTTGCTGAATCGTGAACAGGATGCCTGGCATGTTGCACTGGCCAGTGCCGCGCTCGGCGGACAGATCAGTTTGCCATTCACGGTGGATGCCCAGCATCCCATCGTCGCCGACATGGATCACGTCATTGTCGAACGCAATGCCACCACGCCACCCGAGTCCAAGGCGACTCCGGAAACTTCCCCGGAATACGATCCGCGTCACATCCCCGCGTTGCGATTCAGCAGCAAGCTCCTGCAATTCAGCGGTGTGTCACTCACGCAGGTGAACGCCGTGCTGATGCCGCGTTCCGACGGTGTCAATCTGTCGGAGCTGGCAGTGGATGGCCGGACCTTCAAGGCGAATGCCAATGGCAACTGGGTCGTGCAACCGGACGGCACACAGCGCTCGCATCTGAGTGCGCACCTGACCAGCAGCGACATCGAGGCCACGCTCAAGGCGTTCGGTTACGCACCGGGCATCACCGGCAAAACCGCGTCGCTGGAAGCGGAGATCGACTGGGATGGCGGACCATTCGGGGCCATTGTGCCGACCCTGGGCGGCAAGCTGCATATCAAACTGGCCAATGGGCAACTGCTCGAGGTGCAGCCCGGGGCAGGGCGCGTGTTCGGTTTGCTCAGTATCAATGCCTTGCCGCGCCGCCTGCTGCTGAATTTCAGCGATGTGTTCGGCACCGGCTTTGCCTATGACAGCATCGAAGGGAATTTCACTTTCCAGAAAGGCGATGCCTATACCCGCGATCTGACCATCTCGGGGCCGGCTGCCAGAATCCATGTGCTGGGACGCATCGGGCTGGCAAAACACGATTTCGACGAAGCGCTGATCGTGGACGCCAGCGTGGGTTCGACATTGCCGGTACTCGGCGCGCTGGCGGGCGGCGTGGGGGTCGGCGCAGTGGTGTGGTTGCTGACTGAGGTCTTCAAAAAACCGCTCACCGCAGTCGGCGAGGTGCGCTACCGCCTCACCGGACCGTGGGATAATCCCAAACTGGAAAAAGTGGCGGAGTCACCCCGCAAGCAAGGTAACGCAAAGACCGCACCGCAGGCGACACATCCATGAAAGCAAAGCTAATTGGCGCATTTGTTTTTACTGTCTGGATTGCGGGTTTCGCTTTCCCGGCGCGTGCGGATACCTTCACGATTACCCCGGACGAATGGGCGCAACCGCGCAGCGGCGCGGAAATGGCAGCCATGGCGCCGGTGCGTGCCGCGGTGCAGGACTGGATGAAACATCCGGGTTCTCATATTGTGATTCTGCATTCCGGAGATGACATCGGCAGTTTGTGGTCGAGTGAGATACAGGACTGGCTGGTGTCGCTCGGGATTCCTTCCTCGGCAATCCAGAAACGCATCAGCGGTCAGGACGAAAACTCGGTGACCTTGTCGGTGGAACCGTGAGCCAGCAACGGGTCGCCGCAATTCAGATGAATTCCGGCGCGGATGTCACCGCCAATTTGCGTGAGGCCGGCCGCCTGATGGCGCAAGCTGCGGCGCAAGGCGCTGGCTTGATGGTGCTGCCGGAAAATTTCGCACTCATGGCGCGCAACGACGAGGAACGGGTACGGGCCGGCGAAGTGGATGGCAGCGGGCAGATTCAGGATTTCCTCGCCGACAAGGCGCAGACGCTGCGGACCTGGATCGTCGGCGGCACGCTCCCGGTAGTGGCAGGCGGCGACAAGGTCTATGCGCGTTGCCCGGTGTATGACGCGCAGGGCAAGCGCGTTGCGTTTTACGACAAGATTCATCTGTTCGATGTCAGTGTAAACGCGGCCGGCGAGTCGTATCACGAATCGGCGCGCATGCAGCCCGGCAGCCGCGCGGTGGTGGTGGACACGCCGTTCGGACGGCTGGGTCTGGCGGTCTGTTACGACCTGCGTTTCCCGGAACTGTTCCGCACCCTGAGCGCGCAGGGCGCGACGCTGTTCGCGGTGCCATCCGCGTTCACGCGCAGCACCGGGCGGTTGCACTGGGAGTTGCTGAATCGCGCGCGTGCGGTCGAGAACCTCGCGTTCGTGGTTGCCGCGGCACAGACCGGCCGGCACGCCAACGGCCGTGAAACCTGGGGTCACAGCATGATCGTGGAACCCTGGGGCGAGATCCTCGCCGAGCGCGCGGAAGAACCGGGATTCATCTCCGCCAGCCTCGACGGCGAGGCGCAGACGCGCCTGCGTCAGCGCTTCCCGGCCCTGAACCACCGGCGGCTGGGGTAGAATCAGGCCCTCGTTGTCCCCATATCAAACCCATTGCGGGAGCGCGGCTCCCGCCCGTCATCATCGTTGCGAACACCCCATGAATAACGCCCTGCAAATTG
>DASUXE010000238.1:0-7761 GCA_036378075.1 Gammaproteobacteria bacterium | reverse complement strand
CGATCGAGCCGGTCGGCAGCTATGCGGTGCGACTGATCTTCGACGACGGCCACAACACCGGCCTGTAGTCCTGGACGGTGCTGTACGACCTCGGCAAGCATCAGGCCGAAAACTGGGCACGTTATCTGCAACGGCTCAAAGACGCCGGGGTCCAGCGGGCCGGCGCCTGATTGATACTGCGATTGATCTGGCGCATGCGGGACCGCGGGCGCGGCTGCTAGAATGCCCTCCCCGACCACAGAAATAACGCCATGTCCGGCAACGACAAAACCCATTTCGGCTACCAGGAAGTGCCTGTAGGCGAGAAAGCCAGGCGCGTGGCTGGCGTGTTCAGCTCGGTGGCGGACAACTACGACCTGATGAACGACCTGATGTCGTTCGGCATCCACCGCCTCTGGAAGCGCTTCACCCTGCAGCAGACCGGCCTCAAACCCGGCCAGGTGGCGCTCGACCTGGCCGGTGGCACCGGCGATCTGGCCCGCGGACTGGCGCGCCAGGTCGGCGAGACCGGCAAGGTGGTGCTGGCCGATATCAATGCCGCGATGCTGGAAAACGGGCGTCGCAACCTGATCGACCATGGCGTCAGCGGCAACGTGGAATTCGTGCAAGCCGACGCCGAGCGGCTGCCGTTTCCGGACCGGCATTTCGACTGCATCACCATCGCTTTCGGCCTGCGCAACGTGACCCGCAAGGACGCCGCGCTCGCCAGCATGTACCGGGTGCTGAAACCCGGTGGCCGTCTGCTGATTCTGGAATTCTCCAAACCGGTCGGCGCCACCCTGCAATCCCTCTACGACCTGTATTCATTCAAGGTGCTGCCGCAACTCGGCAAACTGGTGGCGAAAGACGAAGCCAGTTACCGCTATCTGGCGGAATCCATCCGCATGCATCCGGATCAGGAAACCCTGAAGCAGATGATGGAAACAGCCGGCTTCGAGCGTTGCAGCTATTTCAATCTCACCGGCGGCATTGTCGCCTTGCACCGGGGTTACCGGTTTTGAACGCAACACCGGTCGCGGCACTGATTGCGCCGGCGTTGGAAATCGCCCTCAATGCGGCGCTGGCGGGTTCCAGTGCGGCACAAACCGATCTGCACCATCTGGATGGCAAGGTGGTGTCGCTGGAGCTGAAGGAATTTCCGCTCAAGCTGTATTTCCTGCCGGGCAACGGCCGTATCACCGTTCACGGTGATTTCCACGGCGACGTGGACATGACGATACGTGCGCCGAGCGCCGCCCTGCTGCAAGCCGCACTGCGCCGCGACGACGTGCCGCCCAAGGGTATCGAGCTGAGCGGGGACGCGGAAACCGCGCAAACCTTTTCGCGACTGCTCAAGCAGGCCGATCTGGACTGGGAAGAACTGCTGTCGCAGCGTATCGGTGACGTGGCGGCGCACCAGATCGGCAAGTTCGTGCGTGGCACCCTGCGCTGGGGACGTGATGCATTCGAGCGCGTGAGTCGCGATCTGGCTGACTACCTGCATTACGAAATCGGCGTGCTTCCGCAACGTCACGAAGTGAACGCGTTTCTCGCCGACGTGGACCGTCTGCGCGACGACGTGGAGCGATTTGCCGCGCGTGTGGCGCGCACGGCCGGCAAGGTACCGCGCGCTTGATTACGCCACGCCAGACGTTGCGCTTGATGCGCATCAACTTCGTGCTGGTGCGGCACGGTCTCGATGAAATCGTGCTGGCCACGCACATCTTCCGGCCAGTACGGTTCCTGATCTATCTCTCGCCCTTCTACTGGCTGCGTTCGCGTGACGCGACGCGCGGTGAGCGTATCCGCCGGGCACTGGAAGATCTGGGCCCGATCTTCGTCAAGTTCGGACAGATGCTGTCCACGCGCCGCGATCTGTTGCCGCTCGACATTGCCGACGAACTCGCCAAACTGCAGGACCGGGTACCGCCATGTGCGGGCAGCCAGGCGCGCGCCATGGTGGAGCACGCGCTGGGCAAACCGGTCGCGGAACTGTTCGATGCTTTCGATGAAACTCCGCTGGCCTCGGCTTCAATCGCGCAGGTACACGCGGCCCGGCTCAAGGATCAGCGCCAGGTCGTGGTGAAAGTGCTGCGGCCCGGGATCGAACGCGTGATCCGCGACGATCTTGATGTGTTGCATCTGCTCGCCAGTCTGGCACAGCGCTACTGGGCGGATGGCCGCCGCCTGCGTCCGCGCGAAGTGGTGGACGAATATGAAAAGACCGTGCTCGACGAACTGGATCTGATGCGCGAAGCGGCCAATGCTGCGCAACTCAAACGCAACTTCGAAGGCTCGACGCTACTGTATGTGCCCGAAGTGGACTGGCCGTTCACGCGCCGCAACGTCATGGTGATGGAGCGGATCCACGGGGTACCGGTCAGCGACATCGCCACGCTCAAGGCACGCGGTACCGACATGCAGCGGCTGGCCGAACGCGGCGTGGAGATTTTCTTCACTCAGGTGTTCAAGCACAACTTTTTCCATGCCGACATGCATCCCGGCAACATCTTCGTGGATGTCAGCGATCCCAGACAGCCGCGCTATGTTGCGGTCGATTTCGGCATCGTCGGTTCCTTGAGTCCGGACGATCAACATTATCTGGCGGAGAATTTCCTGGCCTTCTTCAACCGCGATTACCGGCGCGTGGCGGAACTGCATGTGCAATCGGGCTGGGTGCCGGCGGGTACGCGGGTGGATCAATTCGAAGCTGCGATCCGCACCGTTTGCGAACCGATTTTCAATCGCCCGCTCAAGGATATTTCCTTCGGTCAGTTGCTGGTGCGGTTGTTCCAGACCGCGCGCCGCTTCGAAATGGAAGTGCAGCCTCAGCTGGTGCTGTTGCAGAAGACGCTGCTCAACATCGAGGGCCTGGGCCGCGATCTGTATCCCGATCTCGACTTGTGGCAAACCGCCAAACCGTTCCTGGAAAACTGGACCCGTGAACAACTGGGCCTGACGGCGACACTGAAGAAAATCTGGAACGGCCTGCCGACTATCCGCGAACTGCTGATCGAGACGCCGAACCGGCTCAACACCATCATGCAGAAACTCGCCAACGGTAATCTGGAGACGGAGCTGCGCGCCAGCCAGCTTGAACGCCTGCAGGAAATGCAGCACCTGCGCAATCAGCACCTGTACCGTGCCGCTGCCGGCGGAGCCTTGATCATCGGCGGCGCGTTGTTGCTGGCAATGCATGCTTCGCCGTCGTGGCTGCCGACACTGGTAGGCGTGGCCGGTATTGCTGTGCTGATATGGGGCTGGCTGAAGTCCTGACACTGACCGCACGTGATTATTGTTTCGAGAACGCCGCGCTGGGAAATACATCGTCGGGCAATTGCAGCGGATGCTTCTGCTGCAGTTTCACGATATCCGACACCGGCACCAGCTTGATACCGCGCGCGGGCAGCGTCGGCAGATCGCGTGCCAGCACTTTTAACGTGGCCGGACGCGGATGGCCGATGGCGATGGCAAAACCGTTCTTGCGTGCGAGGTTCAGCAGGCGCTGAAACTGAAATTCCACGTCGTATTCGGTATTGATGTCGTCCAGAAACACATTGCGCCGCGCGGCCGGCACGTCATAGGCACGCGCCACGCCATACGCCACACTGTCCACTGCCGTATAGCTGTCCACGTAGAACAGCCCCGGATACTGCGCCAGCACCTGCATGACCCAGGCCATGTCGCCCGGGTGCTGTGTGATCAGACTGCCTTCGTGATTGTTGACACCGGACAGGTGCGGAATCGAAGCAAGATCGCCGCGCACCGTGTCCTGGATTTCCTTTTGGGTCATGTCGAGCGTGATTCCGCCCGGCCCAAGCGGCATGTCGCCGACCGACTCCATCGGCAGATGCAGCATCACGGGTTTGCCGACAGCGTACGCCAGCTCGGCAATCTGCCTGGAAAATTCGGTATGCGGCAGGATCGCGCAGGCCACCGGCCCGGGTAACGCGGTGGTCTGTTTGCCCTCTTCGAGTGAATTCCCGAGATCATCAATGATGATCGCGACCACCGGTTGGCTGATCGAAGTCGCGGCCGGTACCGGCTGCGCCTGTGTGCTGATCACGGCGCTGATGCAAACCAGGCCGGCTATCAGTTGCCGCCAATTCATCCGTGATTGCTGCCGTTACGTTCCAGGCTGAGCCCTTTCAGCACCGTCAGTGCCTGATACAACTGGAAATCCTGCGCAGCAAGTTGCTGGAGATCGGGATTGCCTTCACCGCGCTGTGGCGTCGGCGAGGTGTTGGAGAGATGCCCTTCCAGATTGGATTCCTTCAGCATCTCGACGTCCTTACTGCGATTGCTCTTCATTTGCAGAGGTAACACGGTGATATCCGGCGCGATGCCTTCGGCCTGTATCGAGTGTCCTGACGGCGTGTAATAAAGCGCGGTGGTCAATTTGATGGCGTCGCCCTGCGGCATGGGAATCACGGTCTGCACCGAGCCCTTGCCGAAAGTCCGTTCGCCCAGTATCAGGGCACGGTGATCGTCCTGCAGCGCACCCGCGGTAATCTCCGCGGCGGACGCGGTGCCACCGTCTACCAGTACCACCATCGGTGCGCCGTTCAGCACGTCGCCGCTGGTCGCCCGGCGCACGAAGTTGGCATCCGCTGCGCGGCCTTTCGCGGAAACGATGATGCCGCTGTCAAGAAATGCGTCCGACACCGATACCGCCGCGTCCAGTAAACCACCTGGGTTGTTGCGCAAATCGAGCACCAGGCCATTCAGTGCGCCGTGGTTTTGTCTGCTCAGGGTTTGCACAGCATTGCGCACACCGTTGCCGCTATCGTCGGCGAACTGGCTGATGCGCACGTAACCGAAACCCGGTGCCAGCAAATGACTCTTGACACTGCTCAGGTGCACTTGTGCACGCGTCAGCTTGATGTCCACCGGTTTGTCGGTGTTCGGGTGCATGACGGTGAGCGTTACCTGGCTGCCCGGCTCCCCACGAATCAGTTTCACCGCTTGATCCAGAGTCATGCCGTCCAGCGCGGTGCCGTTCACGCGCAGAATCGCGTCGCCGGCCCGGACGCCGGCCTTGGCAGCCGGCGTGTCATCGATGGGCGAAATCACGACGATCTGGCCCTGATCCACGCCCACTTCGATTCCAAGGCCGTTGAAATCACCGGTCGTGAACGTCTGCATCTGATCGAAATCGGATTTGTCCATGAAGGCGGAATGCGGATCCAGCCCGGACAGCACGCCGCGGATCGCGTTGTGAATAAGTGTCTTGTCATCCACTGGTTGCACGTAATCCTGTTTGACGAGCTGCATGACGTCCACCAGCAGTCGCACGTCCTGCCACGGCAGTTGCTTCGCAGCAGCGGACTGCGATGACGTGTCGGTTGCGGGTGGAGTCGCCGCATACGCGCACGGCGGGGTTAGCAGCAGACCGGCCAGGGTAACAAGCATCGGATTCAGGCGCGGCGTCATGACGTAGGTCCTCGAGGTGGGGCGCGATCAACTTGAACGGCTACAGCATAACGCGTTATTCGGTTCACACGGCGGGCAGGCGCCCGCGACACCATTTGCGCGGGTCGAGAGAAGTGTTTTTGTGCCGGATTTCAAAATACAGTGCCGGCCGGTCCTGTCCGCCGCTGTCGCCCAGCGTGGCGATGACCTCGCCGGGATGCACCCAGTCGCCGACCTGTGCGTACAGACTCTGATTGTGTGCATAGATGCTCATGTAGCCGTCGCCGTGATCCACGATCACCAGTAACCCGAAGCGCGGCAACCAGTCCGCGTATACCACCCGTCCCCAGAAAATAACGCGCACCGGGGTGCCCATCGGGGCGGCGATGAGGTCACCCTGGGCCGGGAGGCGCTTGCCGACCAGCGGTTCACCGAAACGGTGCGCCAGCTTGCCCGCCACCGGCCAGGCCATGTGTCCTCGCAGCTTGGCAAAGTCGCGGGTCTGCTCGAGGCCCGGTGGAATATCGGAAAGCGCCTGACGCAGCGTAGCCAGCAAATTCCGGATGGAATGCTCATCGCGACGCAGCCGCGCCAGTTCCGCGTTGCGGTCGTGGATGTCGGAGTTGATATGTGCCAGCAACTGCTTGCGGGCATCGCGTCCGGCCTGCATCCGGCTCAACGCCTCGGCGCGCTGGTCGCGGAGTCTGGACACGTCGGCGAGTTGCGCGGAGACCTGAGCGTTGAGGCTTGCCAGGGCCTGCAGCTGGGTTCGCACCGCCTGGATACGGGCCGCACGCGCCTGATTGAGGTAATCGTAATAGGTGAGCAGGCGCTCGACGGTGGCCGGGTCCTCGGCATTCAACAGCAACTGCAGTTCGGAATTGCGGCCTTCGGCATAGGCCGCCCGGATCTGCGCGGCCAACGCCGCTTTCTGCTTGTCGAGCGCAGCCTGCTTGCGGGCCTGTTCCTGACGCAGCGTATCGAGGCGGCTCTGTGCGGCGGCGACTTTACCATCCAGTTCATGCAGGTTCGCGGCCGCCCGGGCAATATCCCGCTCCGACTGGCGCAGCTGACTCTGCACCGTGCTGCGCCGGTCTACATCCCGGTCCATCCGGGTCTGCACGGCTTGAATCCGGTTGCGGAGTTGATCCAGCTTGCGCTGTTGAGCGGCGGCGTCATTGTCACCGGCTGCCGTCGCGCTGACGCAGGCGGCCAGCAGGGCAACTGCGAGGGGGAAGCGGGTCATGCGGGTGATACCAGGCTCCCTGTGGGGACACGAGCCTGGCCAGTTTAACAGGCCGCCACCGGTTGCCATCCGTCGCGTGGAGGCGTTGCGGTTGTCAGGTGTACGCGGCTGCTATACTACCGGCCCATTTTTTGACCAGCCCAGCCCATTCCCATGTTGCGTCTGCTTGAATTCGTTCATCACCACCCTTACCTCATTGGTGCCGCGATTCTGATCGTGGTGCTGTTCGTGGTCGATACCCTGTCGCGGGGCTTGCGTAAATTCCGCGAGAGCTCGCCGGCCGAAGCCGTGTTGCTGATCAACAAGGGCGCCGCGGTAATCGACGTGCGGGCGGCGAAGGATTTCAGCACCGGGCATATCATCGGCGCGCGCAACATTCCGGCGGCGGAGTTCGATGGCCGCGTCGCGGAACTGGAAAAATTCCGTGAGCAGCCGGTGTTGATCTACTGCCAAAGCGGCCAGAGCAGTCAGCGGCCGGCCGCCGCCCTGGCCAAAGCCGGCTTTCAGCAGGTGCATAACCTGAAAGGCGGGGTCAATGCCTGGCAGGCGGAGAACTTCCCGCTGGAACGGACCTGACACGGAGTACACGATGCAACCCGTTACCATCTACAGCACCCGGGTCTGCGCGTACTGCATGCGCGCCAAGGCTCTGTTGACTGCCAAGCAGGTACCCTACACCGAAATCATGGTGGACAGCGAACCGGGAAAACGTGCCGAGATGGAGCAGAAAAGCGGCGGACGCCGCACAGTGCCGCAGATTTTCATCGGCGATCACCACGTCGGCGGTTTTGACGATCTCTACGCGCTGGACCGCAAGGGCGAACTCGACCCGCTGCTCAACGACTGAATCCTGGCCTTTATCAATTACTCAATCACACGGGGATCTTTTTCATGGCCGATAATACCACGCCCGCTACCGCAGGCAGCGCCGCACAAAACGTCGACAAGCAGATCATGCTGCAACGCATGTATGTGAAGGACTGTTCATTTGAATCGCCGCGCTCTCCCGCGGTCTTCGCGTCGCCAGCCACGCCCGAAATCACCGTCAACATGCATACCAATGCGCAGACGCTTGATGACGGGAATATCGAAGTAATCCTGCATGTAACTGCGGAAGCAAACGT
>DASUXE010000237.1:0-3623 GCA_036378075.1 Gammaproteobacteria bacterium | reverse complement strand
GCTGACCGATCACCTGCTCGTAATTCGCCTGCGACGAGGCCAGCGCGCCTTTGGCCTGGATCAACGCGGCCTGCGCGCCTGCCAGCCGCGCCTTGGCCTGATCCACGTCGGTATGGGTGACCTCGCCGTTGTCGAAACTGGCCTGGGCAGCATCCAGCGCCTGCTGCAACACATTCAGGTTGCTTTGTTCCAGCTTCAGGACCGCCTGGTCCCTGACCACGTCCATGTAGGCGCGCGCGGCATCCAGCAGCACACTTTCCTCGGTGGCGTGCATGCCGGCCTGTTGTGCGGTCATGCTGTGTCTGGCTGCGGCGACGCTGGCGTCGATCTTGCCACCTGCGTACAAGGCCTGATCCACTTCCAGACCGATGCTGCGGCTGTTGAGGATAATGGTATCGATCGGGAACAAGCCGCCAGTATTGACATCCTGATGGGCCGCCCCAATGCCGCCGAACACCTTGACCTGCGGGTAATACCCGCCTTTCGCCTCTTCGACCTGCTCGGTCGACGCCGCCAGGTTGGCGCGCTCGGCCTGCAACTGGGGATTGCCTTGCCAAGCCTGACCCAGTGCATCCTGGAGCGTCGCCGCAACGGTGACTGGAGCAGTGGCAAACGCGGTAGCAACGATAGCGGCCACAGCCAGCAAACAGGCTGGAGAGCGACCCGGCAGGGACAACAATGCGTGGCGATTTGACATCGAAACCTCGGCGCAATTAGACTAGACCGTCCAGTCCATTCTGCCACCTCCCCAAAGGGATGTCAAAAACCATGAGCGGTTTCAAGAATTTGTTCGAGAACCCCCGTATTCGCCGCCTGACCCTGATGGTCGCCGGCCCGCTGGTGCTGATCGTTATCGGCCTGTGGTATTGGGCGCACACCGAGCGCTACCAGAGTACCGACAATGCCTATGTGGTCGCCGATCAGGTCAGCATCGCGCCGGAAGTTTCCGGCCGTGTGACGAGCGTGCCGGTCAGCCAGAATGACCGGGTCAAGCCCGGCCAGGTGTTGTTGCAGATTGACCCCGCCCCTTACCAGCTGGCACTGGATCAGGCCAATGCCAACCTCAAAAACGTGGCGGACCAGATCCGCGCCCAACAGCAATCCTTGCGCGCCGCGCAGGCCCAGCTCAAGGGCGCCGAAGCCAACGTGGACTATCTGAAGCGCGAAGTGCAGCGCAAGGAAAACCTCGTAAAGCAGGACGTGGTCGCCGCAGCCAAGCTCGATGACCTCAAGACCAACTACATCGTCGCCGAACAGCGCACCATCTCGTTGCAGGCACAGATCGCCCAGATCGAGGCCAGCCTGGGCGGCAATCCCAACCGGCCCATCACCGAACAGGCCGCCTACAAGCAGGCAGTGGCTGCACGCGATCAGGCCGCGCTCAACCTCTCCTACACCACCGTCAAGGCACCCGCCGCGGGTGTCGTCACCGAAGTGGACATCAAGCCCGGCGATGTGGTGCAGACCGGCCGCCCGGTGTTCGCGCTGGTGATGAGTGGCAAGCGCTGGATTGACGCCAACTTCAAGGAGACCCAGCTCACCCATATCTATGTGGGCCAGAAAGCCGAAATTACGGTCGATACCTATTCCGGCCACAGCTGGCAGGGCACCGTGGAAAGCATCGCGCCCGGCACCGGTTCGGTATTCTCGGTGCTGCCGGCACAGAACGCGACCGGTAACTGGGTCAAGGTGGTGCAACGCATTCCGGTGCGTATCGCGATCGATACCACCGATGACGGTCCCGATCTGCGCGCCGGCATGAGCGCGGAAGTCACCATCGATACGCACTACAACCCGTTGTTCGGTTCCAGCGATACCAGCGCCAAACACTGAGCATCAGGCCCATGAACCTGCCCAAGCCCGCTGATGCGAAACAGCATACGGCACTCATCACCTTTGCGGTGATGCTGGGCACCTTCATGCAGGTGCTCGACACCACCATTGCGAATGTGGCGCTGCCCAACATGCAGGGCACCTTGAATGCGTCGCAGGATCAGATCGCCTGGGTACTGACATCGTACATCGTCGGTTCCGCGATCATGACGCCGCCCACCGGCTGGCTGGCTGGCCGCTTCGGCCGCAAGCGCATCTATCTCATCAGCATGATCGGTTTCGTGGCGGCATCGTTTCTGTGCGGCACCGCCACAACGCTTACCGAAATGGTGATCCTGCGTGCCTTGCAGGGTTTGTTCGGTGCCGCCATGGTGCCGATTTCGCAGGCGATCCTGCTGGACAGTTATCCGCGCGAAAAACATGCCATGGCCATGGCCATCTTCGGCATTGGCGTCATTCTCGGACCGATTATCGGCCCGGTACTGGGCGCCTACCTGACCGAATACTATTCGTGGCGCTGGGTGTTCTTCATCAACATCCCGGTCGGCGTGCTGGCCGTGATCATGACCACGGCCTATGTGCACGAAACGGTCATCAACAAGATCCGCGGTTTCGATGCCTGGGGATTCCTGTTCATGAGCGTCGCGATCGGCGCGCTACAGATGATGCTGGATCGCGGTGAGCGTCAGGACTGGTTCAGTTCCGCGGAGATCATCATTGAATTCGGTCTGGTGTTGATCGGCCTGTGGCTGTTCTTCGTGCACGCCTGGCGTCGCGAGCATCCGTACATCGATCTTACCCTGTTCCGCGATCGCAATTACGTGCTCAGCAACCTGCTCGGTTTCATTCTGTTCCTCTGCATGTATGCCATCATGTCGCTGATCCCGCCGATGGTGCAGAACCTGCTCGATTATCCGGTGATTGTCGCCGGCCTGGTGCTGATGCCGCGCGGAGTCGGCACTCTGATTTCGATGATGGTGCTCGGACGCCTGTCGAACCGCATCAAACCCCGCTTTGCCATGACCTCGGGCCTGCTGATCCTGGCATTCTCGCTCTATGAAATGTGCCACTTCGACACACAGATCGATACCTGGGCAATCACCTGGACCAGTTTCGTGCAGGGAATCGGCATTGGCCTCGTGATGGTGCCGATGTTTGCCGCCGCGTTCGCGACGCTGCCTGCCGAACAACGCACTGAGGGCACCGGCGTCTTCAACCTGATCCGCAACATCGGCGGGAGTTTCGGCATTTCGATTGTATTCACGCTGTTATCGCGCAACACCCAGATCAACCACCAGATCCTCGGCGCACACATCAACCCCTACAGTCCCGCCATGCATTTGTCGCCGCTCAGCGCCAGTATGAACCTGCACAACCTGCACGATCTGACCCTGATGAACGGTCTGGTAACCAGGCAGGCGACGATGATCGGCTTCAACAACGATTTCAAGCTGATGATGATCATCAGCCTTGCCGCGATTCCGCTGGTGCTGTTGATGCGCCCGCCGAAAGCGCCACCGCAGGGTGCGCCTCGCCAACCCGTAATCGCGGACTGAATGAGGACAGTCATGGTATTCCGCAAGCCCGCCAATGCCGAACAGCACACTGCTCTCATCACCGTTGCAGTGATGCTTGGTACGCTGCTGCAGGTGCTCGACACCACCATCGCCAACGTGGCCTTGCCCAACATGCAGGGTTCGCTGTCGGCTACGCAGGACCAAATTTCCTGGGTGTTGACTTCATATATCGTCGGTGCCGCCATCATGACGCCACCGACCGGCTGGCTGGCT
>DASUXE010000236.1:0-4544 GCA_036378075.1 Gammaproteobacteria bacterium | reverse complement strand
CCACACCGCGCCCACGGCCATCCGGGCGCTGCGCAAGCTCGGGCCCGACGAACCCGCCAAGTACAACTACAACTTCAAGCACATGACCACGGTGGGCGAGCCGATCGAACCCGAAGTCTGGCGCTGGTATTGGGAAGTGGTCGGCAAGCGTGAAGCGGTGATTGTCGATACCTGGTGGCAAACCGAAACCGGCGGCTTTCTGTGCTCGACCATGCCCGGATTGCATCCGATGAAACCGGGTTCTGCGGGCCCTGCCATGCCGGGAATCTATCCGGTGATTTACGACGAGCAGGGCAAGGAGATACCAAGCGGCAGCGGCATTGCCGGAAATATCTGTATCCGCAATCCGTGGCCAGGACGCATGCTGACGATCTGGGGCGACGACGAACGTTTCCTCAACACCTATTACGCACGCTACAACCGCGACAAGAAGAGCAAGGATTGGCGTGACTGGCCGTACTTTGCGGGTGACGGCGCAATCCAGGCAGCTGACGGTTACTACCGCATCCTCGGCCGCATCGACGATGTCATCAATGTCGCGGGTCACCGGCTCGGTACCAAGGAGCTGGAAGCCGCAACGCTCACCGTATCGGAAGTCAGCGAAGCGGCAGTGGTGGCGGTGAACGACGAGATCAAAGGCACGGTTCCGGAAATCTACGTGTCGCTGTATCCCGGTATTCAGGCCACTGACGCGGTGGCCAAAAAAATCCAGGATGCGATCGTGTCCGAGATCGGCCCTATCGCGAAACCGCGCAAGGTGTGGATCGTATCCGACATGCCCAAGACGCGCTCCGGCAAGATCATGCGCCGCGTACTGGCAGCCATTTCCGCCGGCCGCGATGCAGGCGATGTCACCACGCTCGCGAATCCGGGAATCGTGGATGAGCTGCGGAAACTGGTCAGCGGCAAATGACGTGTCGCGTCGTGCAGCGACTGGTTGTCTGCGGCCAGGAACGCGGCATGAGCGCGGAATGGCAGAAGGTAAATTCGATTCGCGTTTGATGAGACAGCGGCGGGTGTCGTTGTCCCTTACTCGAGGAGGATGATCATGAAGATGAAAAAACTGGTCCTCAATGTTGCTGTTTCAGTTCTGTTCGGAGCAGCTCTGGCAAGCGTGCCTGTTGCACGTGCGGATGACACCGTGACAATGAACGGCTTCATGAATACAAGCCTGTTTTCCCAGAGCCAGACATTCCTCTTCGGAAACGGGCAGAACGCCGAACTGCCAACCAGCTCCAACAGCCAGAGCTTCAGTGGCGTCGACAGTCGCAATACCCGGGTGTGGTGGGATATCACCGGCCCGCAATTCAACGATGGCTGGAGCAGCAAGGCACACCTGGAAGCGGATTTCTTCGGTGGCTTCAACGGCACCGGTCCCTACAGTACCTCGCAGGAAACACCGCGCCTGCGTCAGGCCATGTTCACCATCACGACTCCCGGCGGCGGTTCGTCGGTAACGATCGGCCAGCAGTGGGATCTGATGTTCCCGATCTACAGCGTGCCGGTATCGCTTACCCACATTGCGTTCCCGCTCGGATTCGGCACCGGCATGATCGGCTGGCGCTACCCGGGTGTGGTGTGGAGCACCAACCTGACCGATGCACAGGCGTCCTCACAGTGGCGGCTGGATCTGGGTGCGTTTACCGGCGACTGGAACGGACCAGGTGCCTCCGGTTCCAATACCAACTACGAGAGCGCAGGCAACGTCGGCTTGCGTCCGCAGATCGAGGGCCGTCTCTATTTCAAGAGCGGCGATCTGACCACCTACGGAGCGTTGCACTTCAGCCATCAGGATCTGACCGGCGTAAGCGGCACGGCACCGACGCCGGTTGCTTCCAGCATTTCGTCCTGGGGCGCGACCATCGGTGTGGCCTGGCATCCCGGCCCGTTCTCGCTGGTCGGCGCGGTGTATGACGGCAAGGGCATCGGTCAGTTGTTCGGCAGCATGGCCCAATTCGGCGACATCAGCACCAAGGGTGCCTTCGTTCAGGGTGGTTACAAGTTCACCCCGAACTGGGCGGGTTATCTCACCTACGCCACCGACCGGCCCAACAACGACGATGTGATTACCTGGATGGGTGCAGGTTCGGATGGCCGCCTGAAAGGACAGCAGGAAGCGTTCGACATCATTTATACAACCGGACCCTTTGGCGTGGGTTTCGAATACATGCATGCCAGCAACGAGACCACCACGACCGGCGTTGATCGCACGACATTGACGGGCAATCAGGCATCGGTCAGTGCGATCTTCCATTTCTGAGTCCGCTTTCTTTGGCGCAGGGCGGCACCGGGAACACATCTGAGGTTCCCGGTGCAACGTCCGGTCATGCCGGGTTCCCCGCGGCATGTCTTGAACTATCTCGATTGGAGTCAGCCATGAACAAACACTATCGAAATCGCATACTCGGCAAGCTGTTTGCCGGCGTCACTGCCGGCCTGCTGATGATCGGCGTTTCGGTTTCCGCCACTGGAGCCGGCGTCGAACCTTCTGCCACGCATTTCCCGACCGCGTTCGGGCGAATGCATTTTCCCAACACGTTCCCGAAGGGCACCACGCTCACCATTACGCAATGGAGCCACTTCGTGCCGATGTACGACAAATGGTTCGATGCCTATGCACAGGAATGGGGCAAGGCCAACGACGTCAAGGTGACGGTAAATCACATCAACCTCGGCGACCTCGCATCGTCGCTGTCATCCGCAATCGCCGCCCGGAAAGGGTCCGATCTGTACGAGATGATCGCGCCGCCTGCGGCGTTCATTCAGGGCTTGCAACCGCTGAATGACGTCAACAATGCAGCGGCAGCCACGTTCGGCAAGCGTAGCGGCGTGTGCACGCATTCGAGTTACCTGCCCATAAAGAAGGAATGGTACGGCTTCTGTCACGGCTGGGTCCCCGATCCGGGCGATTACCTGGTATCCGATTGGGCGAAAGCCGGATATCCGCACGGCCCGGGCAGTTATGAAGACCTGCTGAAAGGCGGCGAAAAGATTTACAAGGACACCGGCATTCCGGTCGGCGTGGGCATGTCTCCCGAAATCGACTCGGAATTCTACGCGCGCTCGCTGATCTGGTCGTTCGGCGGTGCCATCCAGAACGAACACGACAAGGTGACGTTTGATTCACCGCAGGTCGTGGATGCGGTGGCGTATCAGGCCAGGCTCTTCAAGGCGGCTGAAACGCCGGAAGTGTTTACCTGGAATCCGGCCTCCAACAACCAGTCGTTCATTGCCGGTCAGGCGTCCTACATCCAGAATTCCATTTCCTTCTATCGCAGTGCGCAGGAAGTGAATCCAGTGGTCGCGGCGAACGCCGGTTTCAGCCCGGGCCTCAAGGGTCCGAAAGGCATCGTGCGCCAGACTGCACACGTGTATTTCATTTACGTCATGCCAAAATACGTGACCAACCGGGAGTCAAAATCCGCAGCCAAGAAATTCATGCTGGATCTGGTCGCCAATTACAGTCAGGCGACTTACAACAGCAAGCTCTATAATTTCCCGGCCTTCGCCAGCACCGTGCCGCAACTCACGCAGAAAGGTGGCTGGCTGGACGATGATCCGTTCGGCTCCAAGCCGGCCGACAAACTCGAAGTGCTGCGCAATGCCGAGGACTGGACCGGCTGGCTCGGTTATCCCGGTTACGCCAATCCGGCGGTCAGCGAGGTTTACGAGGAACACCTGCTGTCGGCGATGATGGCCGAGGTGGCGCGGGGCAACAAGTCGCCGGAGCAGGCGGTGAAGGACACCACCAAACAGATCGACGCCATTTTCGCCAAGTGGCGCAAGCAGGGTTATCTGGAAGGCGGTTCCTGACATACACTTGACCCACATACAGGCATAAGGATGTTCTTTCGATGGCCGTATTGCGGGTCGAGAATGTCAAAAAGCATTTCGGAAAATTTTCCGCTGTAGATGGAGTGAATATTGAAACCAGAGAGGGCGAACTGTTCGCCCTCCTGGGTTCCTCCGGCTCGGGGAAAACCACGTTGATGCGCATGATTGCCGGGCTCGAGCAACCGAGCGAAGGCGACATCCTCATCAACGGCCGTTCGGTCGTGGGCGTTTCGCCCAAGCATCGCAATGTCGCGATGGTGTTCCAGAGTTACGCGTTGTATCCGCACATGTCGGTGCGCGAAAACATCCTGTTCCCACTCAAGTCGCGCAACGTGCCAAAAGAGAAATGGGACGAGAAGGTGCAGTGGGCGATCTCGATCCTGGGCATCGAAGCGTTGCTGGATCGCCGTCCGACCAAACTTTCCGGCGGCGAGAAGCAACGCGTTGCGCTGGCGCGCGCCCTGGTGCGTGATCCGGAACTGTTCCTGTTTGACGAACCGTTAAGCGCACTGGATGCGCAAGTGCGCAATATCGCGCGTGCGGAATTGCGCGATCTGCAAAAGCGCACCGGCATCACCACGGTGTACGTCACGCACGATCAGGTAGAAGCCCTGGGCTTGGCGGACCGGCTGGCGGTGATGAGCAAGGGGCGCATTTCCCAGATCGGCACACCGAAAGAAATGTACGAGACGCCCGCGAACCTGTTCGTG
>DASUXE010000235.1:0-3960 GCA_036378075.1 Gammaproteobacteria bacterium | reverse complement strand
ATCGCGACAACATGGATGCGGGCAAGCCGGTGGCGCCCGGCATCACGCCGCATGTCAATAACGAGTTTACGGTCGATTGGAGTCGCTACCAGCGCCACAGCTGGGATGAAGAAGTGGATACCCGGCTGGCGAAGAACCAGGTCAAACCGCTCACCGACGCGATGAATAGCGTGCCGGACGAGGTCAAGCTGCACCTGACCGTTGCGCGTATCTACGAAGCGCGCCGCAAGATGGCGAGTGGCGCGCAGGACTTTGATTGGGGATTTGCCGAAATGCTGGCCTATGCCAGTTTGATCACCAACGGCTATGCGGTAAGACTCACCGGTCAGGACAGCGGCCGCGGCACCTTCTTCCATCGTCATGCCGTGTTGCACAATCAGACGGACGGCAGCACCTATCTGCCGTTGCAGCACGTATCGGATACCCAGAAACATTTCACCGTGGTGGATTCGCTGCTTTCGGAAGAAGCGGTGATGGGCTTCGAATACGGTTACAGCACCGCCGATCCCGATACGCTGGTGATCTGGGAAGCCCAATACGGCGATTTCGCCAACGGTGCCCAGGTGGTCATCGATCAATTCATTTCCGCGGGCGAAGCGAAATGGGGCCGCTTGTGCGGTCTGGTGCTGTTTCTGCCGCATGGCTACGAGGGTGGCGGTGCGGAGCACTCGTCGGCGCGTCTCGAACGCTACCTGCAGTTATGTGCCGAGCACAATATGCAGGTGTGTGTGCCGTCCACGCCGGCACAGATGTTCCACATGCTGCGCCGCCAGATGCTGAGGCCGTATCGCAAGCCGCTGGTGGTCATGACACCGAAGAGTCTGCTGCGTCACAAGCTTTCGGTTTCACCGCTTGAAGATGTTACGCACGGCCGTTTCCATCTGGTCATTCCCGAAATCGACCCGATCAAGAAAGACAAGGTAGAACGCGTGGTGTTCTGCGCCGGCAAGGTCTATTACGATCTGCTGGAAGCGCGTCGTGCAGAAAAGATCGAGGACCTTGCAATTGTCCGCATCGAGCAGCTGTACCCGTTTCCGCAGACAGAGTATGCAGAAATCATCGCGCACTATGCCAACGCACGCGAAATTGTCTGGTGTCAGGAAGAGCCTCTGAATCAGGGCGCCTGGTACCAGATCCGGCATCGTCTGCAGGAGCCGTTACAGAACAAGCACACGCTCAGTTATGCGGGCCGCGCAGCGTCGGCTTCGCCGGCCGCCGGCTATGCACAGCTGCATGTGATTCAGCAGAAAGAATTGATCCAGGAAGCGTTGGGGATGAATCCCGCGCAACCGGACCAGGCTGCCAACAAAGCTAACACCAGAACCAGAAGCGTATCGGAGAAGGCATGAGCATCGAGATCAAGGTCCCGCAATTACCGGAGTCCGTGCAGGACGCGACACTGGTCAGCTGGCACAAGCAACCGGGTGACGCGGTCAAGCGTGACGAGAACCTGGTGGACATCGAGACCGACAAGGTGGTGCTGGAATGTCCCGCACCGCAGGATGGCGTGCTCAAGGAAATCCGGATCAAGGACGGCACCACCGTGACAGCGGGCGAGGTGATCGCGATTCTGGAAGAAGGTGCCGCGGTGCCGGCTTCCGCGCCTGCGAAGACCGAAACCAAAGTTGCTGCTGCTCCAGTTCAAGCCCCGGCGGCTGCAACCAGTGATCACGAAGAAGATGCGGGCAGCGGCGACATGCCGCTCAGCCCGTCGGTCCGGCGTCTGATCGAAGAACACCAGCTGGATCCGGCCAATATCAAAGGCACCGGCCGCGATGGCCGCTTGACCAAGGGTGATGTGCTGGATCACATCAGCAAGGGCGGCAACAAACCGGCCCCCGCTGCGCCAGCATCACAGCCGGCAACGCCTGCACGCGCTGTTCCGGCCGGCCGCGCGGATCGCCGTGTGCCGATGACCCGGATGCGGGCGCGCATCGCCGAGCGTCTGGTCGAATCGCAAACCAACACCGTCATGCTGACGTCGTTCAATGAAGTCGACATGACGGAAGTGATGGCGCTGCGCAGCCGCTACAAGGACAAATTCGAAAAAGAACACGGCGTCAAACTCGGCTTCATGTCGTTCTTCGTCAAGGCGACGGTGGAAGCGCTCAAGAAATATCCGGTGGTGAATGCTTCGACCGAAGGCAACGACATCATCTATCACGATTACTGGGATATCAGCGTGGCCGTATCCACACCACGCGGACTGGTAACGCCGGTGCTGCGTGATGCCGATCAGATGAGTTTTGCCGAAATCGAAAAGACCCTGGCCGACATGGCCGCCCGCGCCCGAGACGGCAAGATCAGCATCGAGGAACTGACCGGCGGCACGTTTACCATCACCAATGGCGGTGTGTTCGGTTCGCTGTTCTCGACCCCGATCATCAATCCGCCGCAAAGCGCCATTCTGGGCATGCACGCGATCAAGGAACGTCCCATGGTGGTCGACGGCCAGGTGCTGGCACGGCCGATGATGTATATCGCACTCACCTATGATCACCGGATCGTGGATGGCCGCGAAGCGGTGCTGACGCTGGTGTCGATCAAGGAAGCACTGGAAGACCCGACCCGACTGATGCTTCAGATCTGAAGTATTCGGAATTTTTTTTGACGGCCTGGCCTTGCGCTCAGGCCGTCATGTTTAAGCGAGGAACGATTCAATGAGTCAGTCTTTTGACGTTGTGGTGATTGGCGCCGGTCCTGCCGGTTATGTGTGCGCGATTCGTGCGGCACAGAATGGTCTCAAGACCGCCTGTATCGACAACTGGAAAAATCCGGACGGCAAACACGCGTTTGGCGGCACCTGCCTCAATGCCGGTTGCATTCCCTCGAAGGCGTTGCTCGAATCGTCCGAGATGTATCACAAGGCCACCCACGAATTCGCCACGCATGGCATCAAGGTCGGCACCCCGCAGATGGATATCGGCGCGATGCAGGCGCGCAAGGCCAAGATCGTGACCAGCCTGACCGGCGGCATCGCAGCGTTGTTTAAGGCCAACGGCGTGACCGGTATCCGCGGCACCGGGCGCCTGCTCAAGAACGGCAAGGTTGAAGTCACCGATTTCGACGATGCCAAGAAGAAGGAAACCATCGAAGCCAAACACATCGTGCTGGCGGCGGGTTCCGAGCCGGTGGAACTCAAGATCGCGACATTCGACGGCAAGAGCATTGTCGATTCATGGGGCGCGCTGGAGTTCGACTCGGTGCCGAAACGGCTGGGCGTGATCGGCGGTGGCGTCATCGGGCTGGAACTCGGCAGCGTCTGGCAGCGGTTGGGTGCGGAAGTGACCATCCTCGAAGCGATGGATAACTTCCTGTTCATGGCGGACCAGCAGGTCGCCCAGACCGCGGCCCGCGAATTCAAGAAGCAGGGTCTCGATATCCGTCTTGGTGCCAAAGTCACCGGTACCGAGAAGGCCAAAAACGGCATCAAGGTGAACTACGAAAACAAGGACGGCAAGCAGTCGATCGAAGTCGACAAGCTGATTGTTGCAGTCGGCCGCCGCCCGGCTACCGGCAAGCTGCTGGAAGACGGCAGCGGCGTGAAACTGGATCAACGCGGCTTTATCCAGGTCGATGACGAATGCCACACCGGCGTCAAGAACATCTGGGCAATCGGCGATTGTGTGCGCGGTCCGATGCTGGCCCACAAGGGGTCGGAAGAGGGCGTGATGGTCGCCGATCTGATCGCCGGCAAGGTCTCGGAAATGAATTACGACGTGATCCCGTCCATCATCTATACGTGGCCGGAAATTGCCTGGGTCGGCAAGACCGAGGAAGAACTCAAAAAGAATAATGTCAAATACAAGGCCGGCAGTTTTCCGTTTGCCGCCAACGGCCGCGCCAAGGCCATGGAAGCCGCCAGCGGCATGGTCAAGATGCTGGCGCATGCCGATACCGATGAAATACTCGGTGTGCATGTCGTCGGCCCGATGGCATCGGAAATGATCGCCGAAGCGG
>DASUXE010000234.1:0-3170 GCA_036378075.1 Gammaproteobacteria bacterium | reverse complement strand
ATTCGGGCCAGGTCAAGCTTGTTGAGGAAATTGGAATAACACATCCAGGCGGTGATGCCGTTCAGATCGGCGATCTGTGGCGGCAGGAACCGGGGTGGGGTAATGATGCCCTCCTGTACATACTGCAACAGGGTGCGCACGTCCTCGAGCGTGGTTTTGCCGCAGAACAGCATCGGGATGCGGTCCAGCATGCCTTTCTTCACCGCCAGTCGGATGTAGTTGTAGATCATGATGAAGCCCTTGTTATAGGACAGATCCTTGGTAAAGGGCTGACCGTCCGGCGTGCTGCCACGGAAGATACGTGAGGCGTTGGCGAAGCTTTCCTGCTCCGCAAGCCCCTGTTCCAGATAGAAACGGTACACGTCGAGAAAGTTGCCGCCCTGTTCGGCGATGTGCACGGCGCTGATGCGATTCGCAAGTCGCCGCAGCCGGCTCGGATAGGAGGCGAAGGTGATGACTTCCATCAGGATCGCGAGACCTTCCTGGGTGACGGTCGAGGAGGGCGGTCCCTTGGAAAGAAACGTGCACACCGGCTGGCTGCTGCCATTGAGGGTGGTACCCAGATGTACCCAGCCTTCGTGCACTTCCAGTACCCGCAGGTCACGCTCGTTGAACTTCGCATCGGAACGCAACTTGATATAGTCGGCACCGGCCGCGGCATCGGCGAGAATGCCGTCCGACAGCAATACCCGCACCGTGCCTTCCGACTCGCGGAAGGACTGGTTGAGGCGCTTCTGCAGAATCTGCACCGCCTGTTCACCACTGATTTCTTTCGGCTGCGGCTTGAGCAGCTCACTCTGGTCGATGTTGGCGATGGCGTCGCTCAGCAATTTGCCCAGATCGGCCAGCGTCGGACCGCCTTCATGAAAGGCATCGCTGGCGGAACCGTACAGTTCCTGCGAGATGGCGGAGAATTCAGGCGTACCGCGCGCCTCAAGCATTCTGACGACCTGGGTGTATTCCCGGCACATGCGTCGCATCATCAGGCCGAGGGGATTGAACTGTCCCAACAGACGGGTGATGTCGCGTTCGATTTCGTGAAATTCCTGACGCTTTTTATCCGCGTCAAAGCCCAGTGCGCGACCCTCATAGTAGCTGCGATCTACCCGGGGCAGCACTTTGCCGCCGTGCCGGAAGAACTCTTCCTGGATCGAAGCGTCCCATTTGATCTGATCCAGAATGCGGATCGGCTTTTGCGCGATGACGATGCGGTCAGACAGCTCACGCAGGGTGCGTTTGAAATTCTCGTTGTTTTCCGCGCTGCCCATGTGCCGCGAACCGCCGAATTGGTGGCCCTAGCGTACTCGCGGACTGCGCGCTTAGCCAGATGCCGGCACCGGCGGGTTCAGATTTTTTGCGGTTGCCTGCCGGGCAGTTCATCGGCCGGGACAACCGGAACGAAAAAAAGGGCCGTTTAACCACTATCGGGTAAACGGCCCATTTCCGTGCAACGGGAGACAGCGTTCCCGCGCGTGCCGGCTCAGTTGCCGGTGCGCGCCAGTTTGCGGATTTCCTGCATGGCCACCGAGAGGCTCGGGAAATCCGAGATGCCGGCGGTCTTCATGTCGTTCAACACCCGTTGGGCGTGCTGAATCCGGGCGCTGCGTTCGCTGAACCAGACGTTCAGCTGATCCATCGCGGAACGTGCGTCTTTGGCCTTGGCAACAGCCTGGGAGGTGAGTGCACGCTGCTGGCTGTACAGATCGTCGCGGAGGGTGCCGCGTGCTACCGCCTGCCAATGGCCTTCGACATTGAGCCCTTCGATCTGGCCGCGCAGCCAGTCGAGTTCCAGTTCCCGGCCGATATGGAAGTAGACACGGCCTACCACTTCGATGGGTAGTTTGCGCTCCGTCGCGATATCCACCATGTCGAACGCCGTGAACAGCAATGGCTGACAGGCGATGCGGCGAGCCAGTGACTCCGGCACCCCGACATCCATATATTGCTCGACGGTGCGATGGTATTTTTCGATCTGCGTTTCGCTCAGGATACCTTCCACGTGCTCGCGCAATGCTTCAACCCCGGGCCGGTACATGGGTACCGTCGCAGCGATGTCCAGACGTCCGTGCATGTGATCAAGCAGCCAGCGGGTGGCGTGTTTCAGCAGACCTGAGGTCTGTGTCGCCATGGACAACTGCACGTTGGCCGGCACCTTGTTGTCCAGCGCCTCGATCGCCGCCCAGGTGTTGATGGTGTCATGGCTTTCCCGCGCGATGGTGTAGGCGCGCGCCACGGACGACACGCCGACGCCGGCTTCCTCCTGCATGCGCTGCGTGAAAGTCGAGCCCATGCGGTTCACAATGCTGTTGGTGATCGCGGTGCAGATGATTTCGCGGCGCAGTCGGTGCTTTGGCATCAGCTCCCTGTAACGTTTGCGCAGCGCGGTCGGGAAATAGTTTTCCAGTTCGTTGGCGAGATAGGGATCCTCGGCAACGTCGCCGGCCAATAACGCGTTGTAGATGGATATCTTGCTGTAGGCGAGCAGTACTGCGAGTTCGGGGCGGGTCAGGCCGCGACCGGAAGCATGCCGTTCCTTGAGTTCCTCGTTGCTGGGCAGGAATTCAATGCTGCGATTCAGCAGCCCGGTGCGTTCCAGTGCCCGCATCAGATAGGCGTGTTCGTTGATGCGGGCAGCGGCCTGTGATTCCGCGATCGACAATGCCTGTGCCTGCATGTAGTTGTCACGCAGCACCAGCTCGCCGACTTCGTCGGTCATTTCGGCCAGCAACTTGTTGCGCTGCGATTCACTGAAGCGCTTTTCGCTGCCCACCACGTTGAGCAGGATCTTGATGTTGACTTCGTGATCCGAGCAATCCACGCCGGCCGAATTGTCGATGAAATCGGTATTCAGGCGACCGCCATTGAGCGCGTATTCGACGCGTCCCAACTGGGTACAGCCGAGGTTGCCGCCTTCACCGACCACCTTGCAACGCAGGTCGCGGCCGTTTACGCGGATTGCATCGTTGTTGCGGTCGCCGACCTCGTTGTTGCTTTCCTGGCTGGACTTCACGTATGTTCCGATGCCGCCGTTCCACAGCAGATCCACCGGTGCCTTGAGGATGGTGCGCATCAAATCCTGCGGCGTCAGCTGATGGGCGTCGGTGCCGAGTGCGGCGCGGATTTCCGGCGACAGCTTGACGAGTTTGGCCGAGCGCGGAAATATGCCGCCA
>DASUXE010000233.1:0-2929 GCA_036378075.1 Gammaproteobacteria bacterium | reverse complement strand
CATGTAAAACAGGCCTGAAAACAGGCTTGCGACGATAACCAGGAGCACCACGATGACGAAGATGTCGGCGATCATTGTGTAGCGTCCCAAAAATTACTGACTCACGTTAACACGCAGCATGAATCCGGGCAATTGGCGGTTTCGTCCCACATTATGGCCAACGCTGGCAGCGCTGATCATGTTCGCGATATTGATACGCTTGGGTATCTGGCAACTGCACCGCGCCGATTACAAGCGTGTGCTGTTGCAGCAATACACCCAGAGCGAGAAGCTGCCGGCACGCAATCTCAATGCGATGCTCAGCGCTGGCGAAGCAGCTGAATTGCCGCGTTACCGGCATATTCAGGCGTACGGGCATTACGACGCGGCACATCAATTGCTGTTGCGGGACATGCAGCATGCCGATCAGGTCGGCTATGAGGTGTTGACGCCGTTCATCCTCGAGCCGGGACAGCAGATCATTCTGGTGGACCGGGGTTGGATGCCCGGGGCTTACGACTCGGGTAACGTTCAGATGCCGCCGCTGGCTGCTGACAGCCGCGCTATCAGCGGTGTGGTCGGGATTCTGCCGGTACCCGGCATCAGGTTGGGCAAGGAAGCGATACCGGATGGCTGGCCGAAAATATTGTTGTACCCGCGCTTTCAAACGCTGGCGAGGTTGTACGGGAAGTCGTTGACACGACCGGTGATATGGCTGGATCCGGATCAACCTGATGGATTCGTACGCGACTGGCGCCCGGACGTGGGTTTTCCGCCGGTTCGGCATCTGGCGTATGCACTGCAATGGTTCGCACTGGCTGCCGCGCTTGCGGTGATCTGGATCGTGGTAAATCTCAGACCTGGACGTAGTAATGGAAAACACCAAAACAACTGATACTGCAACGATGCCGTCATCCAGGCGTCGCCGCTGGATACTGGTGGCGATGTTCATGCTGTTCGCAGCACCGCTGATTGCAGCCTGGGTGTTGTATCTCAATATCAATCGCTGGCACTTCGGTACCACCAGTCACGGTGAATTCATCAAGCCACCGCGTCAGCTCACGCTTGCTGCCGGATTGCCACTGCCGATAACCGGCGGCACCTTGTCGCCCGACTATTTCAAGGGCCGCTGGACCATGGTGTATGTCGGCAAGGCAAATTGCGACGCTGATTGTGAAGGCGCGCTGTACAACACCCGTCAGGTTCGTTACGCCATGGGCCAGAAGATCGAGGCGGTGCAGCGCCTGTATCTGGTGGATGGCACGCCGGCCGATCCCGGCAAACTCACGCAACTGCATCCCGATATGACGGTGGCGAACATCGCCAGCCGTCCCGGTGAAACGGTGGTGGATCAGTTCTCGGACAATGGCGCGACACCGCCCGGTTTCGGGCGCTACATCTACCTGGTGGATCCACGCGGATTTTACGTGATGCGTTATGCCACCGATTCCAACCCCCAAGGCCTGCTCAAGGACATGCAGCGGCTGCTGGGCGGCGGTGGAGACATGTGAAATGAGTCGAGTCTGGTATCTGCGCCTTGCCATCGTTGCGACGGTGCTTGCGTTCGGGGTGATCGTATTGGGCGCCTATGTGCGTTTGTCAGCGGCCGGTCTGGGTTGTCCCGACTGGCCCGGCTGTTACGGTCACGTCGGTGTGCCGGAGACCCATCAGGCGATTACGCACGCCGACGCATTGTATGCAAACCGTCCTGTCGAACCGGTGCGTGCCTGGAAAGAGATGATCCACCGTTATTTCGCCGGAACCCTGGCCACACTGATTCTGATCCTTGCGATCGGTGCCTGGTGGCGGCGGCGCGAAACCCACCGGCCTGTGTTGGTGCCGTCGTTGTTGTTGCTGACAGTGGTGTTTCAGGCCTTGCTGGGCATGTGGACGGTCACGCTGCTGCTGTTCCCGCCGGTTGTGATGGGGCACCTCTTGGGCGGATTTACCACCTTCGCCTTGCTGCTGCTGCTGGTGTTGCAGAATGGCCGCTGGTTACGTGCGGGCCCGGGCGCAACTGATTTCATGCGCTGGCTGGCGGTCGCCGGCCTGGTGATATTGATCTGTCAGATCGCTCTGGGTGGCTGGACCAGCAGCAATTACGCAGCGATCGCCTGTCCTGATTTTCCCACCTGTCAGGCGCAATGGTGGCCGGCGGGCATGGACTTCCGTGATGGCTTTGCCTGGCATGGTGTGGGACCGGATTATCAGGGCGGTATTCTCACCCAGGCTGCGCGTATGGCGATTCATGTCATCCATCGCGTCGGTGCGCTGCTGACGTTCCTGGTGCTTGCCGCAACCAGTCTGGTGTTCATGTTCAAGAGCCGCCGCCGGGAATTGAAATGGCTGGGCGCGCTGGTGGGAGTGCTGGTGCTGTTGCAGGTCGGCATCGGTATCGGCATGGTAGAACTGGGTTTGCCATTACCACTGGCCGATGCACACAATGGCTTTGCGGCGCTGCTGCTGGGGTCCATGGTCACGCTGGTATGGAGCACCTGGAACGGAAGAGTGGCGCATGGGCACTGAGAATCGAACCACCTGGCGGGATTTCTACGAACTCGGCAAACCACGGGTGGTGTTGTTGATCGTGTTCACTGCCGTTGTCGGCATGTTTCTGTCCGTGCCGGGCATGGTGCCGCTGGACAAATTCATCTTCGGTACCATTGGCATTGCACTGGCAGCGTCGGCCGCCGCCGCCATCAATCATCTGCTTGACCGCCGTGCGGATGCCGCCATGTTCCGCACCCGGCACCGGCCGCTTCCCACCGGACATGTCACGGAACGCCAGGTCCTGGTCTACGCGCTGACGCTGGCAATGCTGTCGATGATCATTCTGACGGCATTGGTCAACACGCTTACTGCAGTGCTGACATTCTGTTCGATTATCGGTTATGCGGTCATCTACACGGTATTTCTCAAGCGCGCTTCTCCGCAGAACATCGTGATCGGC
>DASUXE010000232.1:0-3245 GCA_036378075.1 Gammaproteobacteria bacterium | reverse complement strand
GCACGGAACCACCGCATCGGTCTGTATGACGGAATTCTGATCAAGGAGAACCATATCATGGCTGCCGGCAGCATCACCGCGGCGGTCGCCGCCGCGCGAAGCCCGTCGGCAGGTGTTCCCATCGAAGTCGAGGTGGAAAATCTGGATGAGGTTCGCGAAGGACTCGCCGCAGGCGCCGATATCCTGCTGCTGGACAATTTTTCGCTATCGATGTTGCGCGAAGCGGTAACTATCAATGCGGGCCGCGCCAAACTCGAAGCATCCGGCGGCATAGACATGGCGCAGCTGCGCGCGGTTGCCGAGACGGGCGTGGATTATATTTCCGTCGGTTCGCTGACCAAGCACGTCAGAGCGGTAGATCTGTCAATGCGTTTCGAATTATCAGGAAACACCAGAAATTGAGCCCGCGCTCCGGCACATTCGGCAAACTCATATCTCCAGATCGGGAATACCGCGTATCAGGCGGTCGCATTCGATTTTCTCAAGTGGAGCACTGAACAGGTAACCCTGCATCTTGGAACAGCCGCCCTTGCGCAACTGTTTCATCTGCGCCACGGTTTCCACCCCTTCGGCGATTACCTCAAGTTTCAGACTGTCTGCCAATGTGATGATCGTCCGCGCGATTGCCGCATCCTGGTCGCTTTTCGCAATTTCTTCCACAAACGTGCGATCCACTTTCAGGACATCCACCGGCAGCCGTTTCAGATAAATCAGTGACGAATGTCCGGTGCCGAAATCGTCAAGCGCAATTCGCACACCCAGGTCCTTCAATCCCTTCAACAGGCGAATGCTGCCTTCGATGTCGTACATCACCAGGCTTTCGGTGATTTCGAGCTGCAATACGCCGGGATCGAGTCCGGATTCCTGCAAGGCCCCGCGCACGAACTCCAGCAGGTTGCTGGAGGCAAACTGCCGTACCGACAGATTCACCGCAAGGTGGAACGGCCGGCCGCGCATGGTGGCATGCCATTCTTTAGCCTGCAGGCAGGCTTCCCGGATTACCCACTGCCCCAGCGGCACGATCAGCCCAGTCTCTTCCGCCAACGGGATGAATTCGGATGGCCAGATCAGTCCCCACTCCGGGTCCTGCCAGCGCACCAGCGCTTCCACGCCAATCACTCCACCTCGATCGACATCGAACTGCGGCTGGTAATGCAGCACCATTTCCATGCGCTGCAAGGCCTTGCGCAAGGCATTTTCGCGCGACAGGTGCAACATCGCCTTGGCGTGCATATCCTGGGTGAAGAACTGATAGTTGTTGCGGCCGCGATCCTTGGCCTTGTACATGGCAATGTCGGCGTTCTGCAGCAGCACGTCCGCGTCCTGGCCGTCGCCGGGGCAGAGGCTGAGTCCGATACTGCAAGTCAGGTTTGCCTCGGTTTCGCCGAGCAGAATCGGTTCTGTGACAGATTCCAGAATGCGTTCGCAAATGGTGGTCACAGTCTCGATATTGCTGCATTCCTCGAGGATTACCGTGAATTCATCGCCACCCAGACGTGCCACGGTATCCCCGGCCCGCACACAGGACAGCAGACGTTTGCCAATGGTTCGCAACACAACGTCGCCGGAATGATGCCCCAGCGAGTCGTTGATATTCTTGAAACGATCGACGTCTATGAATAGCAATGCAACGTTCTGCTTGCTGCGCCGTGCCTTGGAGAGCGCCTGCGTCATGCGGTCCATGAACAGCGCGCGATTCGGCAATCCGGTAAGACGATCATAGTTGGCAAGTTGCCGGAAGCGTTCTTCCGCCTGACGCCGGTCACTGGCGGTGATCGCGAGAGCCACGAAATCCGCCAGCGAACTTGCGAAACTCGCTTCATCACGGGTCCAGTCGCGTGAAGCGCCGGTATGTTCGTGAAAGATGACGCCTCTGACGCGTTGACCATGCCGGAAGGGCGCGCCCAGGATTGCAGCAACGTTGTTGGGACGCAGATATTCGACGAGGAAACCCTGCACACGTGTGTCGTTACTGACATCGCTCACGGCCGTGGTCCGGGTTTCCTGCAAGGCCTTGAACAGTTCAGGACAGCGTCCAAACTCGATGGTCAAATTCGATGCGCTGTCGTGATGTCCGTCGTTCAGCACGTGCACGCAACGCAGCACCTTGTTGCCGTCATCCAGAAACCAGACACTGACCCGCTTGCAGCGGATTGCCTGCACCGCTTTGTCGCAAATCACGTGCAATGCACCGCGCACATCGCCGGCCGAAATGCTGGTCTCACGTGCAAGCTCCAGCAGTGACTGACTGTGGCGGCGCATGCGCTCTTCGCCTTCACGCAGTTTTGTTTCCACGCGCGTGCGTTGCGAAGATTCGCCGGTCAGTTCATCCACGATTCCGGCGTAGGAAAAACGCAGGCGCAGACCCTGTTCTATCTGAAGATTGGCACGGCGGGCAATAAGCGTAAGAAACACGCCAATCAGCACCACCACCGTGGCGATGGCGAAGGTCAGTGGCTTCATGTCCAGCACCAGGCGCAGCACGATGAAGACCAGGGTGATCGCCACGAAGGACACGTAGTGTGCAAACCGCGGCGCCAGCACCGGCACCGCGACCGCGGTGATCGTCGCCAGCATCAACGCCACGAAAGCCTGGTGTATTTGCGATTGCGGGTGGTACAACAGAATGCCTGCACTGCCCCAGGCTGCGCCAAGCATTATCGTGGTGATCAGATACCCGCGCGCCCAGGCGCCGCTGTGTTCGACCTTGATGCTGCGCAGACTGAAGGCAACACCGAGTCCGATACGCGCAATGCAAGTGGCAAAAACGCACACCGCCCACGCCATGAGCATGGCGTGAGAGACATCCGTCCAGAACAGCCAGACCGCGACCAGCGCACCCAATGCCGCAGGCGCATCCGCCCATTTGCCGAAATGGAACAGCAAATTGGTCTGCTCGGCGCGGACCTGACGGTCCACTTCATCGTTATTGATCTCCGGACAGACCGCCGTGTTAATTGGCACGCGCCTGGCTCCTTATTGACGACACGACTGGCTTCGCGCGGCGCCGGTACCGATATTGGGAATCCCTTTAGATCAGGCCGGGAAGGCCCCCGGGGACGCTACCTGCCAGGCGGTTTAATTTTACTTAATCCGGCCCGGTTGTACCAGACTCCGGAGCCGAAGATTAGCTCAGAACGAGGCTTGCGCGGAAACCGCCCGGGAAAGACCCTGACGGATGGCCACGGCTTTGGAATGGGCGGCGGGGTCGGACTCAGAGAGCCGGCTGGCTGCCCAACAGGAGG
>DASUXE010000231.1:0-5787 GCA_036378075.1 Gammaproteobacteria bacterium | reverse complement strand
TTGTTCCGTTTCATTCGAATATCTGCTTTAGGTTGAACGCGCGCATGCATTTGTACTAAGTTTGATTTTCAAGATCGTATACGGATTGGCCGTACATAAATACTATTTGATCGACTCGCGCAATTAATTGCGCCGACGCTGATGTGTTCCACACCGAGTTAATAAAATGCGTCTCCATTCGACCTACTGACAGATGAAACTGGATTGATTGAACCCTAGATTTGACCGCTCCGATCACCATCTCATAGGTTTCATCAGCAATAACAAGAAAACCGCTAAACAGATTGGTTTCTATATGCGGGCCCAAACGCCCAAACGCGCCAGAATCACGCTCGAATTGCGATATTTTTTCTTTATATTGATCAAGATACAGTGATCGTTTGAACAGCCTCAAATCAAATATTGCTTTGGATGTCTCCATATCACCCGAATCGTCCAAAAAATGATATCGATTGGGATTTAACAACTTTGCGACGCAGCGCCACCATTCCTCATTTTCCAGTTTTTCGCCAGTCTCTGCAGAGGAAAGATTAATTTTCCGCGCCCAACCATGCGCAGCCAGAATCAAGGCGCTATTCAAATCCTCATATTCCCAAGCATTGTTCATGCTGCATCCCTTCGCAAGGCTTTTGATTTCTGAATTTGGCCAAACACAGATTATCAGCGGCACACAAAATTTATTTCTCCTAAGAGAACCACCAGCTCAATTCGACGAGACGTACTTCTCGCGCCGCAGGTTGGTATTGTCGAAACCAATCGCCTTGAGCCGTTCAACGGCGTTATCGATCATGTCCGGGTTGCCGCACAGATAGACGATGTCGCGCTTGGGATCGGGATTGAGCTCCATCAGATGATCCTGCACGTAACCCTTGCGCTCGTGTGCCTGCGGCGGATCGGACAGTACGCGGCTGTAGCTCGCAACGAAGTTGAATGCCGGGTTTTCTTTCGCCATGGCCAGAAAATCCTCGCCGAACAGCAGTTCATCCGGGCCGCGTACACCGAGCATCAGTGTCGCCTGATAATTCTTCCCGTCGAGCAGCTGGCGCAACTGCGGCAACATGGCGCGATACGGTGACACGCCGGTGCCGGTGGCAATCAGCAGGTAACGCGCGGGCGGATCGTCGCGCAGCACGAAGCGGCCGAACGGTCCGGTGGCTTCCACTTCCGCACCTGGCAGCATCTCGAACAGCATCTTCGTGGCCCGTCCGTCCTCGACATAGGTCGCTGCAATCTGGATCTCGTCGGCACTGCCCGGGATCGTCGCAATGCTGTAGCTGCGGCGCAGCTCCATGTCCTGCCAGGGCATGTGCAGGGTGATGAACTGTCCCGGCACGTATGGCAGCGACACGCCGTCGGCGCGCTTGAAACTGAGTTGGCGCACGCGCGGGGTGACCATGCGGCTCGACTGCAGGACAAATTTGAATTTTTCGTGGCTCATGGAAATACGGGACTCGGGCTCCGGGAGCGGGTTGAGTGCGGGCAAAGGCGCACTTTTTACCACAATTCGGGCCTAACTCCGAGTCCGCGCTATAGTAGTGCCCCGTTCGCTAGGAGGTCAGCGCCATGTCCACACGCTTTATTACTGCATCCTGCCTGCTGCTCGGCAGCATGTTCCTGTTCGCCAGCGCCGACGCGGCAACCTCGCCCGGCGTCGATACCCTGCTGAAGCAGGCCGTCGCCGGCAGCTGGCGTTCTGACGCCAACAAGGCCCGCGACCAGTATCGCCACCCGGTCCAGACCCTCGAATTCTTCGGGCTCGAACCCAACATGACGGTCATCGAACTCTCGCCGGGCGGCGGCTGGTACACCGAAATTCTGGCTCCGGTGCTGCGCGATCACGGTCAACTGATCGAGGCCGCGCCACCGATGACAGGGGGGAGTTCGTTCATGCACCGCATGGCGTCGCACTTCGAAGCGAAGCTCAAAGCCGATCCGGCGGTATTCGGCAAAGTGAAACTCGTGCCCTTCGCACCACCCGATCAGGTCAAGCTCGGCCCCGACAACTCGGCTGACATGGTACTCACCTTCAGGAACACGCACGACTGGCTGAATCACAGCCAGGAAACGCTCGACAAGGTTTTCCAGGCGGCGTTCAAGGTTCTGAAACACGGCGGTGTGTTCGGTGTGGTGGAACACCGGGCCAAACCGGGCTCCGATGCCGAGACCAGTTCGAAGGCGTTGCACCGTATCCCAGAGGCCTACATGATCGCATTGGGGCTGAAGACCGGCTTCAAGCTGGCAGGCCAATCCGAGATCAATGCCAATCCGAGAGATCCGCATGATATCAACGTGCATCGTCTGCCGCCGGACCTGGCCGGGCCGGACAGCGAACATGCGAAGATGAAGGCGATCGGCGAATCCGACCGCATGACGCTCAAATTCGTGAAGCCCTGACGCAATCGAAGTGATTATTGATAACGGGCGGTAGCAGACATGCACCGCCCGTTATCATTTGGCGGGTACTGACTGAATGATCGCTCGACAGGTTTTTTCCAGCACAGTCTTCATCTTCACGAAATGCGGATGTTGCAAGGCGCCAGCTGGATCCTGTTCGTCCATGTACAGCCCCCAGCGCATTTCGATCTGCAGTGCATCGACCTGCTCCATCGCGCCATAGTGCTGGGTGATGTAACCACCCTTGTACGGATTGTTGCGCACGACTTTCAGCTGCTGCGAACGAAATGCCGCTTCCACCGTGCGGGTCAGCCAACCGCTGTTACTGGTACCGTCCCGGTCGCCAAGATAGATGTCGTCCTGGAGCGCGGCATGCACCTGATTGGCACGCGAGGCCACGCTGTGCGCATCGATCAGCACCGCGTGGCCGAACTTTTCAATCTTGGCCTGCAACAGATCCTGCAGTTTCGCGTGATACGGTGCGTGCACCAGTTCACGACGGCGGCTGATTTCCTCTTCGGAAGGCGGGGTGCGATAAATCTCCTCGCCCCAGAAGGTCTTGAGCGCCACGAAACCGGTTTCGAAACGCCCAGGATACAGCGGCGCATTGTCGGGCGGCCGGTTCAGGTCGGCGACAAACCGGCTGTACGTCGCATAAAGCGTGGTGATACCGAGTGACGGCAGAAAATCATACAGCTCATGCAGATGCCAGTCGGTCATCGGCAGACCGCGGATGTAATCGGACGCGAAATCCGCGGCGATCGCTTCCGGCAGATACACGCCGGTGTGTGGAATGCTGACCAGAACCGGCGTTTCGTCGGTCGCCGGTTCGCGCAATTCATAAGGTTTGATATTCATGTCGCTTTCAATCCGCGTTCAGACGGGACACAGTTCGCGCAAACACCTGCGCGCTGCGCTCATCGCCTTTGACCGAACCGTGATCCACGATGCGGCGTCCGCCTACATAGACCGCAGCAATGTCATGACGGCTGCCGCCGATAACCAACGCATCCAGCAAGCTTGAAATATCGTGCCCCAGCCAGGGCGATGCCTGCTCATCCAGCACCACCAGATCGGCGCGCTTGCCCACTGCAATGGCACCCACCGGTTCCATCAACGCGGCTGCACCGCCGGCACATGCCCGCAGCCATAATGGGCGGCCCAGGCCATCCTGATTTGCCAGTCGTGCACGGCGTTCCACACGCAGACGCTGGCCGTATTCCAGCAGGCGGAGTTCTTCCACTGCGTCAATCCGGCAATTGCTGTCCGAACCGATGGCGATGCATCCACCGGCCCTGACGAATTCATCGGCAGCAAACAGACCGTCGCCCAGATACGCTTCGGTGATCGGACACAACACCACCGTCGTGCCATGTTCTTTCATCAGCCGCAGCTCGGTGTCGCTGGCATGCGTGGCATGCACCAGATTCCAGCGTGCATCCAGCTTCACGTTGTCCGCCAGCAGCTCGATAGGCCTCTTGCCGTATTTCGCCACGCACTCTTCCACTTCGCGGCGCTGTTCGCTGATGTGGATATGGATCGGGAAGCGTTCACCCAGAATCCTGACTGCCTGCTCCAGCAAACGTGGCAGCAATTCCGGTTCCACTGCACGCAAGGAATGCGGTGCGATGCCGAGCTTCACGCCCTGCAACTGCTCCAGCAGCGCGCAATATTCTTCGAGTCTCGCATGCACGAAACGTTGCTGCTCGTCACGCGCGGGCAGCTCGAAACCGCCGCGGCGGTACAATACCGGCAGCAACACCAGATGAATGCCGGTCGCGCGAGCGGCTTCGACCACTGCCTGTGCCATCTCGGGACCCGGCCGGCCATCCGGCAGGTGATGCAGATAATGGAATTCCGCGACGCTGGTAAAGCCGCCCCGCAGCATGTCGAGGAACGCTTCATGCGCAATCGCAAACATGTCTTCCGGGGTGACCCGGCGCGCCAGCCGGTACATGGCGTCGCGCCAGCTCCAGAACGAGTCTTCGCCGCTGGGCACTTCCCCGAACCCGGCCAATGCGCGCTGAAATACATGGCTGTGGGCATTGGGCATGCCCGGGATGGCAAAATAACCGTCCACGGGTCCGGTGGCCGGTTCCACAGCCGTTATGATGCCGGCTTCGTCCACGCTGAGCATGCAGTCCTTGCGGATGCCTTCGGGCGTAAGTACGTATTTGAAAGTGAGGCGCGTGCGCATACCCTTATGTTCCCAGATTCAAACCACCGCGAACAGCACAATGTATGACCTGTTAGTCAAAAATGCCCGCCTGTATCCGCTCGAGCAGGATGCGGCGGTTTCCGCAGCCCGCACCCTGGCAGTAAGCGAGGGCCGGATCGCGGCCCTTGGCGTGGCAGAGGATACGCCTGCCAAAGAAGTTTTCGACGCGCACAATCAGCTGCTGTTGCCGGGCTTTGTGGACTGTCACACCCATGCGCTTTATGCCGGCGACCGCATGGCCGAGCATGTCCTGAAGATGAACGGCGCAAGCTACGCTGAAATCGCCCGCGCCGGCGGCGGTATCCAGACTACGGTCACCGCTGTGCGTGCCGCCAGTGAACAACAGCTGGTGGAACAGACCCTGCCCCGTCTGCAGGCCTTGCGCGCGGAAGGTGTGAGCTGCATCGAGATCAAGAGCGGCTACGGACTGGATACCGAAACCGAACTCAAGATGCTGCGTGCAATCCGCAGCCTGCGTCGCCATATCGACATGGATATCGCGGTGACGTTTCTCGGCGCCCACGCGGTACCGAAAGACCGCAGCCGTGAGGATTACCTCAACGAAGTGATCGAGAAGATGTTGCCGGCGGTGGCTGCGGAAAAACTCGCCGACACGGTGGATATCTTTGTCGAACACATCGCCTTCACCACCGATGACCTGCAGCGCCTGTTTGAGCGTGCCCGTAAACTGGGCTTGCAACTGCGCGCGCACAGCGACCAGCTTTCCAACATGGGCGCGACCACTCTTGCCGCCGAATCCGGTGCGCTGTCCTGCGATCATCTGGAATACAGCGACGAAACTGACGTGGCCGCGATGGCGATGCACGGCACGGTTGCAGTCTTGCTGCCGGCGGCATTCTATTTTCTGCGCGAGACCCGCAAACCGCCGGTCGAATTGCTGCGCAAATACCGGGTGCCGATGGCAGTCGCCACCGACCTCAATCCGGGCTCGGCGCCGGTCGCCAGCCTGCTGACCGCCATGCACATGGCCGGCATCCTGTTCGGCATGACACCGGCGGAAATTCTGCTGGGCGTGACACGGCATGCCGCCAAAGCACTCGGACGCTCGGGTAAAATCGGCGGCCTTGCGCCGGGCCATCACGCCGACTTCAGCGTCTGGGATCTGCCGGCACCGGAATTTCTCACCTATCAACTGGGCGGTCTGAAGCCCACTG
>DASUXE010000230.1:0-2292 GCA_036378075.1 Gammaproteobacteria bacterium | reverse complement strand
CACTGGGCCGTTTCGCGCCAGGCCTTGAATGGCCATTGCCGCCACTGTGCGATGAACGGCGTGATGATCAGAATGCCCATCGCATCACCCATCCACCAGGTGAACCCGGCGTAGAGCAGCTGACCCTCAGGCACGATCCCGTTGAACCACAAGCCGGCGGTGCCGAAAACGGCACTGGCGACCGGCGGTAACAGACTGCCGAGCAGCAAGAACAGCACCGGATCCCGGGCCTGCTCGAAGTCGCCGTGAACCTTGAATTGTCTCAACAAGCCGGTTGCCAGCAAGCCTTCCGTCAGTTGACTCAGGCCGCCGGACAGCCCCAGCACCCAGGACTGGCCGAGGTAGCGCGCGCTCAGCACCTCGCCGATCACGATAACCGGCCACCAGCGCAAGCCATACAACCAAAGCAGCGCCACGCCGATACCGGCGGCCGGCCACAGCGGACTCAGGCCGCCGTAACTGATGCGCAGAAACAACCCCAGGCGGTTCGCGAGGTAGTACACCCCGGACAAAACCACCACGAGCCCAAGATAGCGCAGGGCGCTTGATATGCGCATGCCGGTACCTTTTGGGAATTATGAAAGATGGCTTGCCTGTCTTGAAGCTTAGCACGTGGAATCAGGTGCATCGGCCCACAGATTCCGGGCCCGGACTCGTTTGTCATTTAACTAAATGCAGGAATCGAGTCCAAAAAAATAGAACGGGTCTAATTCAATGCCCTATGATGGGCTTGGACGAGGTCCTCCCTGAACTCTGACACTGGAGCTGAACAACGTGGAATACAGCGAGGAAATTGAGCGCTGGCGCGCCACGCGCCTGCAGTCACTCACCGCCGAAGACGGCTGGGTCACGCTGGTGGGCCTCTACTGGCTGCAGCCGGACGACAACCGCTTCGGGGCTGCCGTGGATAACCGGATCGTCATGGATCATCCCGCACTGCCGGCACATGCCGGTACCTTTATCCTGGAGAACGGCAAGGTGAGATTCGAGGCGGCCCTGGACGCCAACATTCTGCACCAGGGCGCGCCGGTCACCCGGCTTGCGCTCAAGACCGATGCGACGGGCGAACCCACGGTGCTGTCGGTGGATACCTTGAGTTTTCATGTGATTCAGCGCGGCGACCGCTTCGGCATTCGCGTCAAGGACAGCGCCGCGGATGCTCGCCTCCATTTCAGGGGACTGCGGTATTTCGATGCCGATCCAGCCTGGCGCTTCCATGCCCAGTTTGAAACCTACAGCCCGATGAAATCCGTCACGGTCATGAACGTGCTGGGCATGGAAGAGGTCATGGATTCGCCCGGCGCGGTGGTGTTCGAATTCGACGGGCGCTCGCACCGCCTGGAAACGGTGCTGGAACCGGGCGAAACTGACTACTTCGTGATGTTCGCGGATCAGACCAATGGCGATCAGACCTACGGCGCGGGACGCTTTCTGTATGTGCAACCGCCGGTAGACGGCAAGACCGTGCTCGATTTCAACAAGGCTTACACGCCGCCGTGCGCGTTCAGCCGCTTTGCAACCTGTCCGCTGCCGCCACCACAGAACCGATTACCGATCGAAGTGACGGCGGGCGAGCTGAAGTACGAAGGCAGCGACCATTAGCAGCGCCAAGCGCATGCCAGAAAAGTTTCAAGGATAACCCACGACCCCGTCAGTCTGACGCTCTCCTTTCACACAAAGCCGTAACTCATTTTGTTCAAGGGAAAAGAAAAGCGCGTGATTTCGGCATCAGCTCGAATGTGAATATTGTGATTTGCATTCAGGGTTGCAAATTACCCTCGCCGGGCTAAAGTTAATTCACTGAACAGAAGGGACCGGCCAGGACGAATGCCGGATCAAGGGATATTTCAGTCAGGGGATTTCCAATGCGATCGGGTTCAAGCCGTTTGGCGCTCGCTGTGGGCGTCGCCGTTACGCATGAAATTAATGGCCGGATGTCTCACCACTTTGTATCTCTGATTCAAGATGAAAATGGAGTATGGCGTCTTGACGCCATGTAACTTATGAAACACGTTGCCCTATTCCTCATAACTGTCCTGTTGACGCCATCGTTTCTTGTCGCCTGTGGCCAGGACACGGTTCTTTCCGCCGATCCGATAGACGCGACGCTGGTGGATGCTGATACCGGGAAGCCTTTGGCCGGTGTGCCGGTCGTGGCCTATTGGGCGCTCAAGAGCGGCAGTTTGACCGGCGACAGCCTGCCGTGCGGTGCGGCCGGTGTTGAGGAAGCGGTTACCGACAAAGATGGAAAATTCCATATTCCAGGCTGGGGGCCGATCAAAGGACCGTGCG
>DASUXE010000229.1:0-2221 GCA_036378075.1 Gammaproteobacteria bacterium | reverse complement strand
GGCATGGCCTCTTCAAAAGCATGCGCAATACGTCGCTCTTCGACCACACCGGTGAACGCGGTCAGGATCACCAGCAGACCCAGACCGATCAGCCCGACCTCGGCAAGGTGCATTGCCAGTGCCACGATCAGCAGCAACCCCGACAGCGCCTGGACCAGCAACACCACCAGCCGCCGCTTGTTGTATGTGTCGACATGCGAATCTGAATGATGCTGCAACACTGTCCGCACACTTTCCGGCAACTCGATTCCGTAGCCAAACCAGCGGGTTTTTTCCAGCAACACCACCATCATCAGGCCGACGCCGAGCACGCTGACTGAAATCGGCGCCATGGCCTGCATGAATTCGCCGAAATTCCAGCCCGCCGCTTGGCCAATCAGCAAATTCTGTGGTTCACCGACCAGCGTCGCCACTCCGCCCATGGCCGTACCCACCACCGCATGCATGATCAGACTGCGCAGAAATCCTCGAAACTCATCCAGTTCACGGGAATCGGCCACCACACTGTCTCCATGACTCAGACTGGCGTGATAGACGGCATAGAATCCGCCGCAGACTGTGATCAGGACCGCCGTCACGGTAAGCGCGTCGAGAAACGCCGACAGCACCGCCGACACTCCGCAAAACAACAGACTCAGCAACCACTTTCGCCTTACCACGAGCAGTAGCCAGGTGAACACGCTCAGCAGCAGTTCCTGCATGAAAAAAATGCCTGCAACCATGAACATCAGCAGCAGGATTACGGGCAGATTATGCCCAACTTCTGAATATACCGCCGCCGGACTGGCCATTTTCAGCAGCAATGCTTCCAGTACCAGCAGGCCACCCGGCTGCAACGGATAGCAGCGCAAGGCCATGGCCAATGTGAATATGAATTCCACTATCAGCAACCAGCCGGCGGCAAGGGAGCCGAGCGAAAGCAGTACCAGCGGGTTTATCAGCAGAAACACGAGAATGGTGAATTTGTACCAGACCGGCGAAGAACCCAGAAACAAGTCACTCGCCGCAGCAACGACGTGTTGCGGAGGTCCGTGCTGCTGTGGTTCTCCTGCCGGGTTCACTCAATCCTCCTGCCAAAGACAACGCCCGCCACTGGCTTTGGCGATCGCTTCAAGTTTGAGCCTGTGCAGTTCACGTTCCTGTTCGGACGCTTTAGGTACGCACAAGTTCAAACCGGTGCGATCAACCGACTTTATCCCCGCCGCGCGGGCGCGCCCCGTCATGTCGGCGGACGGGTCAAGCAATAAGGCAGCCTGCCCACCGGTCATCGCCAGATAGACATCCGCAAGGATCTGCGCATCCAGCAAGGCGCCGTGCAACTGGCGACTGGAGTTGTCTATGTTGTAGCGCTTGCAAAGCGCATCGAGGTTGTTTTTTTGCCCCGGATGCATGCGCCGTGCAAGCTCCAGGGTATCCAGCACACCACAACGCCCGGTGATGTCTGCAATGCTGTCGCCAAGACGCCGCAATTCATGATTTATGAACCCGACATCGAAGCCCGCGTTGTGAATGATCAGCTCGCTGCCGTCCACGAACTTGAGAAATTCATCCGCGATCTCGGCAAAACGTGGCTTGTTGGCAAGAAATTCATTACTGATGCCGTGCACATCCAGCGCGCCCTGGTCCACTTCGCGTTCGGGATTGATGTATTTCTGGAATGTCCGGGTCGTCAGGCGCCGGTCAATCAACTCGACGCAACCGATTTCGATGATGCGGTGGCCTTCAGCCGGTTCCAGACCCGTTGTTTCCGTATCCAGCACTACTTGACGCATATTCAGGATGCTTCCCCGAGTTTCAGCATTTCGTCAATCGCTTCGTTGGCCAGCCGATCCGCCCGTTCATTGCCGGGATTGCCGGTATGCCCGCGCACCCAGTGCCATCTCACTGCGTGTTTTGCCGCAGCCTCGTCAAGTGCCTGCCATAAATCGACGTTCTTCACCGGTTTGCGGTCCGCCGTTTTCCAGCCGCGCGTCTTCCATGATGGCAGCCATTCGTTGATGCCGCGCCGGACGTATTCGGAATCCGTGTACAACTCGACCCGGCATGCTCGCGTCAGCGTGTTGAGCGCCTGGATCGCAGCGGTCAATTCCATGCGGTTATTGGTGGTCTCGGCTTCGGCGCCTTTCAAGCTTCTCTCACGGTCTCCGCTTGACAATACCGCGCCCCATCCGCCCGGCCCGGGATTACCGCGGCAAGCGCCATCGGTGTAAATCGTCACGTC
>DASUXE010000228.1:0-3064 GCA_036378075.1 Gammaproteobacteria bacterium | reverse complement strand
AGAAATGACCTCGCAATCCTCATGTATTGGCATATACACTCCGGTTGCTCGGCCATTTCTGCCTAGCCAGAAACCAAAATCTCTGATTTTTAGAAGCGCTTAGTGAATTAACGAGATTAAAAAAAGAGGCGCCCTGCGGCGCCTCTGCACGTTTCCCCTTTGATGCGTGCTTATTTCGGCTGCATGCGAATGGCGCCGTCGAGACGAATCGTTTCGCCGTTGAGCATCGCGCTTTCGCAGATCTGCTGCACCAGTTGCGCATATTCCTCGGGCCGGCCCAGGCGCGACGGGAACGGCACCTGCGCGCCCAGTGATTTCTGCACTTCCTCGGACATGCCGGCCATCATCGGGGTCCAGAAAATGCCGGGCGCAATGGTCATTACGCGGATGCCGAAACGCGCAAATTCACGCGCAATCGGCAAAGTCATACCCACCACGCCGCCCTTGGAAGCGGAGTAGGCGGCCTGGCCGATCTGGCCCTCGAATGCCGCAACCGAGGCAGTATTTACAATCACGCCACGCTCGCCTTCTTCGTTGGGTTCGTTGTGCTGCATCACGTTGGCGGCGGCCTTGATCAGATTGAAGGTGCCGATCAGATTCACGTGAATGGTCTTGGCAAAGAAATCGGTTGCCATCGGTCCTTCGCGTCCCAGCGTGCGGTCTGCACCGAGAATGCCGGCACAGTTCACCACCAGCTGCAGACTGCCAAAGGCAGCTTTGGCCTGTTCTACTGCCGCGGCGACGTCTTTTTCCGACGATACATCGGTCTTGATGAACAATGCATTGCTGCCGAGTTTTTTGGCGGCTTCCTGGCCGACTTGGTCATTCATGTCGAGCATGGCGACCTTGCCGCCGGCCTTGACGATGCGTTCGCAGGTGGCGAAGCCGAGCCCGGAGGCGCCGCCGGAGACGATGGCGTTGAGTTTTTCAAATTTCATGATTGCACGGGTCCTTGATGAGACTGATGATTGAAGATCGAGGAAGCTATTTTCCCTTGCCCTGATTGGCAACCGCATTGGCGGCTGCGGCGACCTTTTCCGGATCGCCCAGATAGTAGTGTTTGACCGGCTTAAAGTTGCTGTCGAATTCATACACCAGCGGAATTGCGGTCGGAATGTTGAGTTCGACGATCTCGTCGTCGCCAATGTTGTCCAGGTACTTCACCAGCGCGCGCAGCGAATTGCCGTGCGCGGCAATGATCACCCGTTTGCCGCTTTTGATCGCCGGCAGAATGGTTTGTTCGAAGTAGGGCACAAACCGTGCCACGGTGTCCTTGAGGCATTCAGTGGCCGGCAGATCACTTGCAGCCAGCTCGCGATAACGCGGGTCGTGTTTCGGATGGCGCGGATCGCTGGCTTCCAGCGCCGGCGGTGGCGTGTCGTAGCTGCGGCGCCAGACCTTGACCTGGTCCTCGCCGAATTTCTGCGCGGTTTCCGCCTTGTCCAATCCCTGTAATGCACCATAGTGGCGCTCATTCAGGCGCCAGTCGCGGTAAACCGGTATCCACATCTGATCCATGTCGTCGAGCACGGTCCACAGCGTACGGATCGCGCGCTTGAGCACCGACGTGTAAGCGACGTCGAAACTGTAACCACCTTCCTTAAGAAGGCGCGCGGCTTCATGGGCTTCGGCAACGCCTTCCGCCGCCAGGTCCACGTCGGTCCAGCCGGTGAAGCGGTTTTCCTTGTTCCATTGGCTGAGGCCGTGGCGCAGCAATACCAGTTTGGTCATGTCAGTCATTCCCGATCAATCGTCAAAAGTTGAAGCAAGCGTTTGCTCGTGCTCGAAGCGTTCAATCGCCAGATCAATCAGGCGACTGATCAGGTCGGTATAACCGATGCCGGTTGCTCCCCACAGCTTCGGATACATGCTGATTTTGGTGAAGCCGGGGATGGTGTTGATTTCGTTCACATAAAGGGAACCGTCTTCGGTCAGGAAAAAATCCACCCGGCCCATGCCTTCGCAATCCAGAGTCTTGAAGGTTTTTACCGCCATCTCCTGCACGCGTTTGAGTGTCTCGGCTGGAATCTTCGCGGGGATTTCCAGGCGTGCGCCTTGTTCGTCGAGGTATTTTGCCTCGTAGGAATAGAACTCATGCGTCGGGATGATTTCGCCGGCAATGGATGCCTGCGGATTATCGTTGCCGAGTACCGCGCATTCGATCTCGCGGCCCTTGATGGTTTCTTCAATGACAATCTTGCTGTCGTAGCGGAAGGCGATTTGCACCGCCTGCTCGAAGCCGGCCCGATCTTTCGCTTTGCTGATACCGACCGAGGAACCGAGATTGGCTGGTTTCACGAACACCGGCATCCCCAGCGCCTTGGACACAGAATCGAAATCGATCTTGTCCTTGCGGCGGAACACCAGGAATTTCGAAACCGGGATTCCGGCATCGCGCAGCAGACGTTTCATCACGTCCTTGTCCATGCCGACGGCGGAACCGAGAATGCCCGCGCCGACGAACGGCACATTGGCGAGTTTCAGCAGGCCCTGAATGGTGCCGTCCTCGCCCAAGGGACCGTGCAGAATCGGAAACACCACATCCACAGTGTGGCCGATGTCGCCGCTGTCCAGCTTCACCAGTTTGCCTTCGCTTTGCGGTGCCAGCGCCACACTTTCGCTGTTGGCCTGATTGAGTGCGATCAGTTTCGGATTGGCGGTATTCAGCAGGAACTGTGACGGTTCGCCCATCAGCCAGCGGCCGCGCTTGTCGATACCGATCAGCACCGGCTCGTATTTGCTCTTGTCGATGGCATCAATGACATTCTTGGCTGAGAGCAGCGAGATTTCATGTTCGGCCGATTTGCCGCCGAACAGGATGCCGACGCGGATACGTGGGTTTTTCATCGGGGTATATGCGGTTGTGGTGGTGGCCGGAAATGCGACGCCATTATAGCGACTCAGGGCTGTTTCAGTCCCTCGCCGGAGGCGTAAGTGGTCCAGTGCGTGCCGTCCTTGGAGACTTCGATGCTGACCTTGACCCGGGTCGGCGAGCTGTAAACATAGAGGATGCGGTCATAGTTCTTGCTGCCGTCGGCCGCGTCGTCTTCGCCGTACTCGGTCC
>DASUXE010000227.1:0-4213 GCA_036378075.1 Gammaproteobacteria bacterium | reverse complement strand
GCCAACCAGCATCTGTTCCGTACCACCGACGGCGGCAAACACGGGGCATTGATCAGTCCTGATCTCACGCGCAAGACGCTGACTGTTCCTTCGAATCTCGATCCGGTCACCGCGGCTGACAGCGCAATCACGACCGCGCGGCGCGGCGTGATTTATGCAATTGCGCCGTCGCGATTCAATGACCATGACATCTGGACCGGAACCGATGACGGCCTGATCTGGCATACCCGGGACGGCGGCAAGCACTGGCAGAACGTTACACCGGTAGCGCTGAGCCCGTGGTCCAAAGTCGGGATGATCGAAGCCGGGCATTTCAATGCCGATACCGCGTATGCCGCAATCGACCGGCACCGGCTCGACGACTACAAACCCTATATCTACCGCACCCGTGACGGTGGCAAGCACTGGACCGAAATCAGCAACGGAATTCCGGATGGCAGTTTCGTCAATGTGGTGCGCGAGGACCCGGTGCGCAAAGGATTGTTGTATGCCGGCACCGAACTCGGCATGTACGTATCATTTGACGACGGCGACCACTGGCAATCGTTGCAGCAGGATCTGCCGGTCACGTCCGTACGCGACATCACCGTGCACCAGGACGATCTGGTGATCGCCACCCATGGCCGTGCCTTCTGGGTCATGGACGACATCACGCCGCTGCGCCAGCTGGACGCGCAGGTGAAGCACGCGGATGCGTGGTTGTACCAACCGGCCGTCGCCTACCGGATCAAGCTTGCATCGTTTACCGGCACGCCGTTGCACCGCGATGAACCCACGGCTGCCAACCCGCCGGTGGGTGCGTACCTTGACTACTATCTGAAGACCGCTGCCCACGCATCTGTGACACTCGATATTCTTGATTCAAACGGCAAGGTGTTGCGGCATTACGCGAGCACCGACAAACAGCACGAACCCGATCTGCAGAAGATCAACGCCACGCCAGACTGGTTCCACGAACCGCAGGTGCTTGCCGCCAGCGCGGGCATGCACCGCTTCGTGTGGGATTTGCGCGAAGCCGCGCTGGACCACGGTCAGTCGCCGGGAGTATGGGTGGTGCCCGGAACCTACCGGGCACGACTGACCGCGGACGGACATGCTTACACGCAGACCTTTACCGTCAGGGAAGATCCGCGGGTGACGGCATCGCAGGCCGATCTCGAAAAACAGTACCGGCTCGCACGTCAGATTGAAACGCAGCGCGTGCAAATAGCGACGGCCAGCAAGCAGGCAGTGGGATTGTTGCAGCAGATTGATGATTTGCGTGCCAGAGCTCCCGCCGGTGTGGCAACGCAGCTTGCAGCATTCGGGACTGCCGTCACCGCCATGACCGAACTGCATGCTGTACCGGTTGCCTACGGGATTCCCGGCAGCGCGCCTGCCAAAGTGACCAGTCTGCATTATCTGGAAAACGCACTTGCCGCACTTCAGGATGCGGTGGAGAGTGCGGACACCGCGCCGACGGCCGACGCAGTTGCCGGTTTCCAAAAACAGGCTGCCGCCAGCCAGGCGGCGCTTGCCGCATGGAGCACATTCAAGTCGGAACGGCTGCCGCCGTTGAACACGGCCCTGCAGCAGGCCGGGTTGCCGGTTCTGAAACTCTGACCCTCCGATCAGGCCAAGGCAGCGGATCATCCGGTCCGCTGCCTTCGCCGCTTGCGCTATCATGGGCGCGTTTCCGCTCCGCGATGCAGCCATGACCGAAGCGTTTCACGAACTCGAACCTGATACCGCGCGCCGCCTGTTTCCCTGGCAGATGCTGTTTTTCGCCGCGTTGCTGGGTGCAGTGATGCTGTCCAACACCTACAGCACCGTGGCCAATTACGCGCGCGGAGGCGGGCACATCGATTTCTGGCGTCCCTTTACCTGGGAGTCGACGAGTTGCTTGTGTCTGTGGCTGCTGATCCCGGCCATGAGTTGGTGGCTCTCCCGCTACCCGCTGACCGGTAGCACCTGGCTGCGCAGCCTGCCGGCGCATCTGATCGGTACGCTGCCTTTCTCGTTACTGCATGTCGCGGGGATGGTTGGCATGCGGGATATCGTTTACCGATTCGCAGGTGAGCACTACGACTTCGGACCCTGGTGGCCCAACTGGTTCTACGAATACCGCAAGGATTTCGTGGCCTATTGGCTGCTGATGGTCGGTTTGCTGGCGTTCCGTTTCTACGGCCTGTGGATGGATTCGCGCCGATCCTCCGCAGCGACCGCGGACGTCGTGTCACATGACCCGGCGGCGGGCGACAAGTCCCCGACTGATGTCCAACTCGAAAGATTGGTGGTGCGCAAGCTCAATCGCGAGTTCATCCTTGCCATCTCCGACATTGACCGAATCGAAGCGGACGGCAACTACGTCAGCATCTATGTGAAGGGTGACGTGTATCCGTTGCGCGAGTCACTGGTCACCCTGGAACGGAAGCTGGATCAGAATCGCTTCGCCCGCGTCCACCGTGGTCACATCGTCAATATCGACCAGATCCGGGAGATTCAGCCCTGGGACCACGGCGATTACCGGATCGTGCTCAAGGACGGCAGTTTAGTGAATTTCAGCCGCCGCTATCGCAGCCGTCTCGCCCACCTCTTCCACTGAGACCCGTCGCGTCGGGCTTCAAGCCGCTCGTCCCGGAACAGCGCCGCTCGTCCCAATGCCGGTGGCAGCGCCCGCTTGTCGCGCCTAAAGTGACAGGCATCGTCAAGCGGGAGCATGTGGATGAACAGGACAATATTTGCGATGTGGGTGGCAGCGGCACTCCTGGTGACGGGAACTGCCAGCGCGGCGGAGACCGGGAGCTGGTCTGCCTATGGCGGTGATGCAGGCGGTACACGGTACTCGACTCTCACCCAGATCACCCCTGCCAATGTACAGGACTTGCGGGTGGCCTGGATCTTTCGCACCGGGGAACTGGGCAAAGGTGTCAAGGATTGGAAGCGCTCGGCATTTGAAGCAACCCCCATCCTGTATGAGGGAATGTTATATCTGACGACGCCTGGCACCAACGTCGTCGCTGTGGACGCGGCAACCGGTAAACTGCGCTGGCGCTACGATACGCACACCAACGACCGTGTGCACTATTCCGACGGCGTATCCCGCGGGGTATCTCTGTGGGTTGACGACAAATCACCCGCGGACGCGGTCTGTCACGCGCGCATCTATGCGCCAACCCTGGACAGCCGGTTGCTGGCACTGGATGCGAAGACCGGGCAACCCTGCGCGGACTTCGGCGATCATGGCTCGATCAACCTGCTTGAGGGCGTACATCCCACCGACGAGAAAGACAGCGAATGGCGTAACTATCTGGTGACCTCGCCGCCGGTCATTCTCGACGACAAGGTTATCGTCGGTTCGTCCATTGGCGATAACCGCGCCGTAAAAGAAGAACTGGGTATCGTGCGCGCGTTTGACGTTCGCACCGGCAAGCTAATGTGGAGCTGGGACCCGATTCCACGTGACGCGTCCAATCCCGTTTACAAACAATGGACGCCAGCAAGCACCAGGATCGCAAGTGCCGCCAACGCCTGGGCGCCGCTTTCGGTGGATACCGCACGGCATCTGGTGTTCGTGCCTACCGGTTCGGCAAGTCCGGATTTCTTTGGCGGGGAGCGGCCGGGTGACGACAGGTGGGCCGACTCGGTAGTCGCGCTGGACGGCGATACCGGCAAACTGGTCTGGGGCCAGCAGTTGGTGCACCACGATTTGTGGGATTACGACGTGGCATCGCAGCCCACGTTGGCAACCTTGACGCATGATGGCAAACAAATACCGGCCGTTATTCAGGCGACCAAAACCGGCTTTCTGTATACATTCAATCGCGAGACCGGTGACCCCATTTTTCCGATCGAGGAACGACCGGTGCCGCAGGATGGCGTTCCCGGCGAACATCTGTCCAAGACTCAGCCGTTTCCTGTGGCACCGCCAGCGCTGGTGCGGCAGACACCGGTCAAGCCCAGCGATGCTTTCGGTATCATGTACTTCGATACCCGTTCCTGCCGCGCACTCATCGAGCGGGATCGTTCCGAAGGGATATTTACCCCACCGTCCACCAAGGAATCCATCATGCTGCCGGGCAATGCCGGCGGTGCGAACTGGGGCAGCATCGCATTCGATCCGCAACGGCAGATTGTGATTGCCAATACCATGAACCTGCCGTTTCTGGTGGCATTGATTCCACGCGACAAGCTTGGGCCAACGTATGATTCAGGAAAATACAAGGGCTTCGAG
>DASUXE010000226.1:0-2704 GCA_036378075.1 Gammaproteobacteria bacterium | reverse complement strand
CTCGGCAATGCTGATCAGGCGCGCAGCATCGTGCGGCGGCTGATCTGGGGCGACGACGCCGCGCCCGACGACGTGACACTGAGTAAACTGCGCCAGTTGGTGATACGCAGTTACCTGGCAGACAAGGATCTGGACGATGCGCAAAGCGCGGTGATCCGCTACCGGCTGGATTATCCTAAAGATGCGGGCGACTGGCCGCTACTGGAGGCGCGTTTGTTCCTGCGTGCGCAACAACCCCAGTCCGCCCTCGAAGTGCTCAAGGGCAGCAAAGGTGATGCGGCGGAGATGTTGAAATTGCTGGCGGGGTTGCGAGCCGGCAGCATTGATCCGGGCGATGCGCTGGCGCGCGCGGTTGCCATCGGCACCAGTGACAAAGCTGCCCTGGAAAAGCGGATTCAGGCGTGGGCGGTTGCAGCTGAGGCAGCGGATGATCTCAAGAACCCGCTGGCACGCATCAGAGCGTTGCAATACGGACTGGGACTGCAACCGGGACTGCTGGCGAAGGATGATCTGTTTGCGCTCACGCCAGACATGCTGTGGGATGCGTATCTTGCCTACGGCCAGGATCTCGGCAATCAGCTGCAACTCGTGGTGGGGGATGATCAAGGCTGGTTTCTCGCTGCGTCCAATAAATTCGATTCGGATGCTGTCAGTGCCTGTGCATTGTTCAGCGTGGTGGCGTTCAATGCGGTGGAGCCGCATCAACGCGACGTTGCCCATTGGCAGTTTGCGACCCTGATCCAGAAACAGCGCGACGGGTCGAATATTCTGCGGCATCTTTATCTTGATTCCAGCCGCTTCACGACGCCGGAATCCGTGCCGTCGGACGTGCGGTACATACTTGTCAATGACGTGCTTGATATTTCGGATATTCCGCTGGCTTCCAGGTTGATGCAGGGGCTTGATGCACCGCCGCCCGATACCGATCCGGCCGCATGGCACTTGCAGCGGGCCCGGATATTCGTGCTGGGTGGGAGACCGGACGCAGGTGTCAAGGTGTTGGATGCGCTGTTCAAAAGCGGTGCGGGGTTCAACCCCGGCGATGTGTTGCCGGTGCTGTTCGATTTGCAGACCATCGGTCGCGACAAGGACGCCATTCCGTTTTTCGAAGCGATTCTCAATGGCAGCCTGCAGGACGAGCAGCGGCGCCAATTGCTGTACTGGACTGCGGATTCCTACAAGGCGCTGGGCGATTATGCCAAGGCCGCCGAACTGTATCTGCGCTCCGCAACCCTGACCAATCCGTATGCCATGGATCAGTGGGCACAAACCTCGCGCTATCAGGCCGCCAGGATGCTGACGAAGGCTGGTCTCGTGGATGATGCCAGACGTCTGTACAAGGGCCTGTTGAATGCCACGCGCGATCCCGCACGCCAGGCAGTGCTGCGGCACGATATGCAGCAGCTGCTGCTCGCGCCCGATAGCCAGCATGGACTTGGCACCGGCACACACCAGTAAGCGGATTTCGATGGGTCACGGAACAGATTTTGCCAAAGGAATGTCCGGTGTTTGAACGCGATAGCTTGCAACTCATTGATCAGGCGTTAACCGAACTGAGCAAGGGTTTCGCCGATCTGCCCGGGTTCGAACCACAAGTCGATCTCGACCGCTTGCGCGACGTATTGCTTGCCACCGCGCAACGCATGCAGGACAACTATCCATATCCACATCCGCTGTATGCGGGGCAGATGCTGAAGCCGCCGCACCCGATTGCGCGGCTGGCGTATACGCTGGCGCTCTGGATCAATCCCAATAACCACGCCCTTGACGGTGGTCGCGCCAGTTCCGCGATGGAACGGGAGGCAGTCGCGGCGATCGCGCGCATGTTCGGTTACGAAAACCATCTCGGTCACCTGTGCGCCAGCGGTACCATCGCCAACCTTGAAGCGCTGTGGGTGGCGCGCCATGCCGCACCGGCGGGTTTGGTGGTGGCGTCGTCACAGGCGCATTACACCCACAGCCGCATGTGCGAAGTGTTGCAAATGCCGTTCCGAGCCGTTGATGTGGATGCCAACGGGCGAATGGATATGAACGCGCTCGAGGATCTGCTCAGGCGCGAAGCGGTCGCGACGGTGGTGGCCACACTCGGCAACACCGCGCTCGGCTCCGTCGATCCACTGCCGGAAATACTCGCGTTGCGCGATCGCTACGACTTTCGCGTCCACGTCGATGCGGCTTATGGCGGCTACTACACCTTGGTTGAAGAGTTGCCGGTTTCCGCACGAGCGGCGTTTGACAAGACAGGTGCTGCGGATTCCATTGTGGTCGATCCGCACAAGCATGGTCTGCAACCTTACGGCTGCGGTTGTGTACTGTTTCGCGATCCGGGCGTCGGCCGTTTCTACAAGCATGACTCGCCCTATACCTATTTCACGTCCGATGCGCTGCACCTTGGCGAGATAAGCCTTGAGTGTTCGCGGGCAGGGGCGAGTGCCGTGGCGCTGTGGGCGACCCAGCGATTACTGCCGATGCAGCGGGGTGGTGAATTCGCACAAGCACTCACTGCTTCGCGACATGCTGCGCTGACGTTGCACCGGCACATCAGCGCCGACTCGCGTTATCTGGCTGGCTTGGAACCCGAGCTCGACATTGTGGTCTGGACCCAGGCGGCAGCGGATCGCAGCGCTGCCGGCCGTCGGGCTCAGGCGACGTTTGACGCGGCTGCCCGGCAGCATCTGCATCTGGCCTTGCTGCGCGTGCCCGA
>DASUXE010000225.1:0-3341 GCA_036378075.1 Gammaproteobacteria bacterium | reverse complement strand
CTGGATGCGGCCGGCAAGTTTGCGGCGGATGTGCTGGCGCCGCTCAACACGGTGGGCGACAAGACCGGCGCCAGGCTCGATGGCGACAAGGTCACCACCCCGCCGGGTTTCAAGGCGGCTTACGAGCGCTTTGTCGCCGATGGCTGGAACGGCTTGGCGCTCGATCCGGAATTCGGCGGTCAGGGGCTGCCGCAGATCGTCTCGGCGCCGGTGATCGAGATGTGGCAAGCGGCGAACATGGCGTTCGCGCTGTGCCCGATGCTCACCGAAGGTGCCGTCGAAGCACTGATGCTGAAGGGCTCGGATGAACTGAAAAAGACGTATCTGGCCAAGATGGTGTCAGGCGAATGGACCGGCACCATGAACCTGACCGAACCGCAGGCCGGTTCCGATCTCGGGCAGGTGCGCACCCGCGCGGTACGCGAGGGCGATCATTACCGTCTCAGCGGCCAGAAGATTTTCATCACCTACGGCGAGCACGACTGGACCGACAACATCGTGCACATGGTGCTGGCGCGCACTCCGGATGCACCCGAAGGCGTCAAGGGCATCAGCATGTTTCTGGTGCCGAAATTTCTGGTGAATGCCGACGGCAGTCTCGGCAAGCGCAATGATGTGCACTGCGTGTCGCTCGAACACAAGCTCGGCATCCACGCGAGCCCGACTGCGGTGCTGGCATATGGCGAGAACGACGGCGCGATCGGTTATCTGATCGGCGAAGAGAACCACGGACTGGCCTACATGTTCATCATGATGAACATGGCGCGCTTTGCGGTGGGCGTGCAGGGCCTCGGCATCGCCGAGCGCGCCTGGCAACAGGCGCTGGCATTCTCGAAGGAGCGCGTGCAAAGCGCCGACGCGTCAGAGCGGGGTGGCCAGCCGGTGCCGATCATCCGCCATCCGGATGTGCGCCGCATGCTGATGAGCATGAAAGCGAAGATCGAGGCGATGCGCGCGCTGAGTTACGTGACTGCCGCGCAACTCGATATCGCATTTCATCATGCCGACGAAAGCAAGCGTCAGCGTGCCCAGGCGTTCGTTGATCTGATGATTCCGGTGGTGAAAGCCTGGTGTACCGAGAACGCAGTCGAGATCACCTCGACCGGCATCCAGATTCACGGCGGTATGGGGTTCATCGAGGAAACCGGTGCGGCGCAGCATTTCCGCGATGCGCGCATTTCGACGATTTACGAAGGTACAACCGGCATCCAGGCCAAGGATCTCATCGGCCGCAAGATCGCGCGTGACAACGGCATGGTGATGAAAGCGGTAATCGCCGAAATGCGCGCGCTCGACGCCGACCTGGCCAAAGCCGACAACGACGATATCAAGGTAATCCGTACCCGGCTTGCGGCAGGCATCACCGCGCTTGAAGAAGCGGCGAACTGGATAGTTGCCAATTACGGTGCTGACATCAAGGCCGCATCCGCCGGGGCGGTGCCGTTCCTGATGTTGCTGGGGACGGTCGCGGGCGGCTGGCAGATGGCGCGTGCCGCGCTGGCTGCAATCCGGAAACTGGTGGAGAACTCAGGCGACGCAGCCTTCTACAAGGCCAAGCTCGGTACCGCGCGGTATTACGCCGATTACGAACTGACCAAGGCTGCCGCGCTCAAGGAAACCATTGTGGCCGGGGCGGTGGGCGTACTGGCACTCGACGAAGCCCAGTTCTGATCCACACCGGTTCGTGCCGGATCAGAAATCCGGCACGAACCAGCAACAACCTGTCAATCGATGACAACGCCCGCAATGCGGGCGTTGTCGCATCAGTGAATATAGATCTGATGCGGATTCCCTGTGTAAATCCCGAATGAGATCAGTGCCGTTGGTTTGGTAAGTACGTTCTGTGTGGCCCAGTCGGAATACAGCCAGGTCTCGGTAGTCAAATTACCGGTCAGAATCGCGGAACCGGTTACTCCCGGTTTGCCGATCGTAAGCGTATAAATGCCGGGCGACACATTGTTGATGTTGCTGATTACGGTATTTCCGGCAGTCAGGCTTCCCGTAAATGTTCCAAGCGAAAAATCGCTTGTTACGGGCGTGGTGCAGGTGTCGTCAGTGGTGGTGATCCAGCCATACACACCGCCACCGGTGTCCTGATAGCTCTCCAGATAAATCGGCACGGAGAGATTCACGAATTCAGGGCCGTTGGCCTGCGCAATCCGAAGGCGGCCGGAGCGGATCAACACAGAAGGCTCGCTGCCGGACGTCGCTGAACTCACGCCATCGGTGTCGGTGGCCCGCAATGTCAGTGTGGCTGGAGCGGTTTCTTTGGCGGGAAAGGTGTAGGTCACGCTGGTGCTCTGTTCCGAACCGGTCGCTGAAAAATTCGCAAATGTATTGCCGCTGAAGTTGGTTGCGCCATTGGTTGCATCACCAACCGTGACAGTTTTTGCAAAGCCTGTGCTGGCGGAATAGTTGGTTGTCGCAGTACCGGCCGCATTTACTGCGGATACGGTCGTTGTCAGGAATGGCTGCCCTGAATAGGCAAATGTGGCAGTGGTACATGACCCCAAGCCTAGCTGGCGGGTTACTACAAAATGATCCGGTGTGAAACGTCCAATCGCACCGCTATAGCCCGTTACATTCACACCTGACGTGTTCAGGAAGTTCGTTGCGCTTGCGCTCAGCATGAAGCTTCCGACTTGCGAGTACTGCAATGTTGAATCGGTACCGCTCCCGCCACTAAATGACGTCTGTGCAAGCGTTCCGTTAGAGAGAGTGCCCAGCGTTCCTGAGGAAGGTGCGTAACTGCAATAGGGTCCGCTGCTTCCCATCCGGGTGCTGGTCAGGCAGCGGTCCAGCGTCGTTGCCCAGCCATAACTGGCCGTAACCGGGGACGATGCAAGTGTCGTGTAATCGTCCGGGATGCCGTCGCTGTTCGCATCGTCGCCGGATTGCCACTGCACACCCGTGACGGTTGCCGAGAAATTCTGCCCGGCGCCGGTGAACACGCCGCCGGTGCTGGTCGTTGCGCCGGGGTTGGCGGTACCGCCCGCATTCTTGATGTTTGTCACCACTACGCCAAATGGTCGTACTGTGACAGTTGCGGTGCTGCCCGTGCACGAGGGTCGACAATGCCCGCTGTTGCTGCCGTCCGTGAGATTAATGGAGTATTTACCGACATCTGACGTATTCAATGTGAAATATGCGGTGCCGGAAGGGGGCGGGTTGCTGGGACCGCTGTATCCACCGGGCGCTCTGTCCTGGTTTCTGCCGCCAAAATAAAGACTGACAGTTGTGGTGCTCGTCGAATTGGGCAGCGCACTGGAACTTGCGAGGGATGGTGTCAGGCCGCTGGCGTCCACGACCGTCGGTGCTGTGCCGCCGGGGTCGGAACTGTC
>DASUXE010000224.1:0-4119 GCA_036378075.1 Gammaproteobacteria bacterium | reverse complement strand
GCCCGCCTCGCCGGCCATGGACGCCTGAATGGCCGCGTTAAGTGCCAGGATGTTGGTCTGTTCCGCGATGTCGTTGATGAGTTCCACGATGTCGCCGATTTCCTGGGAGGATTCGCCCAGTCGTTTGATGCGCTTCGAGGTTTCCTGAATGGTTTCACGGATGTTGTTCATACCGTCGATGGTTCGACGCACCGCTTCACCGCCCTTGTGCGCGATTTCCACCGATTGTTGTGCCACTTTTGCGGAGCGTTCCGCGTTGGCGGACACCTGCTCAATGGACTGCGCCATTTGCGTAATTGACGTGGACGCGGTGTTGATCTGCTTACTCTGATTTTCGGATGCTTCTGCGAGATGGGTTGCGGTCGCCTGCGTCTGGCGGGCGGCGGCGTCCACCTGCACCGCGGTGACGTTAATGGTCGATACCAGTCCGCGCAGCGCTTCCAGTGCGTAGTTAATGGAGTCCGCGATTGCACCGGTGATGTCTTCGGTCACGGTTACCTGCACGGTGAGGTCGCCGTCTGCCAGGGAGCCGAGTTCATCCAGGAGTCGCAAAATGGCCTGCTGGTTTCGTTCGGTTTGTTCCTGCTGCATCTGCGCCGCGCGCCGCGCGTCGCCACCCAGCACGTACATCCAGAGAATCCCCAGCAGCAATACCAGGCCGACGCCACCCAACACGTAACCTACGATGGGACGGAACAAGCGGCTGTCCATCTGCCGGTGATAGCTGGTGGTGATGGCCTGTGCGTTGGTCAGCAACTGGTCGCTGAGACTGTGTACGGTCTGATTGGCCTGCTGCACTTTGACGAGCAGATTGAGCAGCGGCGTAATCGAATTCAGGTTGTCATTGATCTTGCCGAACAGCTGATTGATGTTGCGCAGCGGCGCCTGCAGCTGCGAATCGGTGACCGAAACGATACCGAGTTGCGGGCTGCCGTCGAGCATGCCGCGGGTGATACGGGTGAAATTCTGGATCGTGTCCGGTAATTCCTGCGCCACGAAGCTTACGTCGCCGTTGCCGCCGGTCGTCAGCAGATCGACATCACGCTGGATGGTTTGTCCGTAATAAGGCTGGCGTGCGGCATACACCACATTGCGGCCGTTACTGCGCTTGGCCAGATCGGCCGAAAAGCCCTCCCAGGCCTTGATCAGATCCGGCATGGTCTGCCGGATTCCGGAGGCCGCCTGATTGGCCACCAGGATCGTGTCATGCGCGGCGAGAATGGTCTGCGCGGCACCGCGCACCTGGTTCCATTGACTTTGCAGCACGTTCACTTCCGACAGCACTTCGCCAGTGGCCGCCGGCATCAAAGACTGCGAATCGCCGTTCCCCATGAGATTAATCGAACGATCATACTGGTCGCGCGCATTCAGCAGCGCCTGGAACGCGTCGTTCTTGCCGGCCAGCGCCTGATCCGCCGCACGTACGATGCTTTGCGATAACACGGCCTGTTGCGCTGACAACGACAGAAACTCGTTGTCCTGAGTCGAGAACCGGCTCACCTGCACAAAGTTCCAGATCGCAAGTCCGATGAAAGCCGCAGCCAGCACCAGCAATACGTAAAGGGCTTTGTTCGATCGTTTCTGGGTATCAGCCATTTTGGTTCACCCTAAATAAAAACATAAAAAGTCATATTCACACGCAACATTCCGAATTCGCTTCATAAATCAGCGAACAGGCTCTCCAGCCTGCGCTCATTCAGCGAGCAGCCTGCAAAAACATGGCGCTTTCCACCAGGCCATGCAGGCCCAGGACGCCCCAGAGTTCCTCGCCACCGCCATAACTGTAGGCACCTGCCAGATACGGCATCATGCCCGGCAATACGTCCGGCAAGCCGCCGGCTTTTTCCGTCGCCACAAAGCGGCGGAAGCCGCGGACCTCATCGACCAGCAACCCTGCCGGAACGTCACGGTGATTGACCACCACCACGCGCGTGGAACGGCCGACAGTCGCGGGTGACCCGCCAAAAAACAAACCGAGATCCGTGATCGGCAACAACTGCCCGCGCACATTCGCCAATCCCAGCAGCCAGGGCTTGGCGCCCGGTAATCTGGCAACCCCCGGAAAAGTCAGTACCTCACGCACTTCTTCCCGCGCCGATACCAGAAAGGTGCTGCCGACCCGGAAGCCGACGCCGACCCACTCTTCCTGCTGCGCAGCTTCGCGCCCGCGTCCGGACGCAGCGACGCGGCTACGGCGTTCCAGCTCCTGCAGGAGCGGGAACGGCTGGTCACGAAGCTCGGCAAGCGTGGTCGCCATCAAATCAGCCTTCGGTCACTTCCCGGATCTTGTCCACCAGCTGTTTCTCGGACACCGGCTTCGACAGATAGGCAACGGCACCCTGGCGCATCCCCCAGATCTTGTCGGTCTCCTGATCCTTGGTGGTGACCATCACCACCGGGATCGATGAGGTATCCGCGTCCTTGGACAATTGCCGGGTCGCCTGGAAACCACTCATACCCGGCATCACCACGTCCATGATGATGGCATCGGGTTTCTCGGCCTTGGCTTTCTGGATACCTTCCTCACCGCTCTCGGCGGTAATGGTGGTAAATCCATTCTTCTCGAGCCACGTTTTCAACACATGGATCTCGGTCGGGGAATCATCAACGATCAGTACGGTTGGCATCTTGAAATTTCCTCCAAAACACGCGGGGCTCCGCGTTGGTTACCAACAGGTTCTCAAACAGTCCTATGCACGTGGTTATGGATCGCACCCACCAGTTCATCCTTGGTAAATGGTTTGGTGAGGTACTGCTCCGAACCCACAATGCGGCCTCGCGCCCGATCAAACAGGCCGTCCTTGCTGGACAGCATGATCACGGGAGTCTGGCGAAAGTTGTTATTGTGCTTGATCAGCGCGCAGGTCTGATACCCATCGAGCCGCGGCATCATGATGTCCACGAAAATGATGTCGGGCTTGTGATCGGCAATCTTCGACAAGGCCTCGAATCCGTCCACCGCAGTGACCACCTCGCAACCTTCCTTGGCGAGCAAAGTCTCAGCCGTGCGGCGAATGGTTTTGCTGTCGTCGATCACCAGGACCTTGAGTCCCTTCAGATCGCCATCGGCATTTTCGCTACCCACCTTGACCTCCACCGAAGAATTCTTGGACCGCGCCCAGCGACGCACATTCGCCGAGACGTTTACATATTATGCCCAACCCGGGCCACTTGCAGCCGGTACCGGGGTTTAAAATCCCCTTTTGGCGTGACAGCCCCGCTGAGGGCGTCGCAGTTCAGGGTAGCAGTTCAAGTTGGCCTTTTAGCATAATATCAACACTTAATCCATTGAATGCAATAAATTTCGGCCCCCATATCAGACCAGTCTCAACAGGGAACACGCAGCCATACCATGTCCAGTAACACGCCCAGATTGGGGATCGTCATGGATCCCATCGAATCCATCAAGCCGGCCAAAGACACCAGTCTGGCAATGCTGCTCGCGGCCCAGGCACGCGGCTGGGAACTGCTGTACATGGAACAGGCGGATCTCTACCTGCAGGCAGGTGAAGCACGGGCCCGGGTGCGCAAGCTCACGGTCTGGGATGCAGCTGCCGGCTGGTTCCAGCTCGGCGAGGAACATGACGAAGCGCTCGGACAACTGGACGTCATCCTGATGCGGAAAGACCCGCCGGTAGACGCTGAATTCATCTATTCAACCTATATTCTGGAGCGCGCCGAGACTGCCGGGGCCCTGGTCATCAACCGGCCGCAAGCCTTGCGCGATGCCAACGAAAAAGCCTTCACCGCCTGGTTCCCGACTTGTTGCCCCCCGACCCTGATGAGCCGCAGCATGGTGCGGATCCGCGACTTTCTCGCCGAGCACGGCAAGATCGTGGTCAAGCCGCTCGACGGCATGGGCGGTGCCTCGATATTCGTACTCGACCGGCAGGACCCCAACATTTCGGTGGTACTGGAAATACTGACGCAACGCGGCAAACGCCTCGCCATGGCACAGCAGTATCTGCCGGAGATCACCTCCGGTGACAAACGCATTCTGCTGATCGACGGGGAACCCGTACCCTACGCGCTGGCGCGGGTCCCCGCCCCCGGCGAATCGCGAGGCAATCTGGCTGCCGGCGGCCAGGGCCTGGGAGTCCCGCTCACGGAACGGGACCG
>DASUXE010000223.1:0-2080 GCA_036378075.1 Gammaproteobacteria bacterium | reverse complement strand
TCCGGATTCCAGTACCGCCGGGCTGCACCGGACGGCGACGGCAGCACGAATATGCGTGTTGTGCCGATTCGATCGGACAGCAAGCCATATCCAACCGGCTTTCCCAGATATTCCTGTGCCGCCCGCTTGCTGGTGAAGGCCAGCATCCGAGGCCGGTGGCGAATGATTTTTTCCTGCAGCGCGCTGCCATGAAAATGCGATTTCCGAAGGATGTGATCGGCGCCGGAAGCGGCTTTGGCCAGGTCAGTCAGGCCCAGACCGAATTGTGTCACGCAGGCGAATTCTTCCGGTTGCAACAACCGTGGCGTGAGGCCGGTTTCGTATAGCGTTGACCAGAAGGCATTACCTGGGCCGGCATAATAGGCGCCACGGCGGGCGGAGACGGCGCTCGCAGCGGTTCCACAAAAGACAGTCGTCAGGTTGTCAGCGAGAACATCGGGGAGAATGTGCATCAGGTTGAGTGGTGGCTGTCGTGATTGAATTCGTGCGGTATCCAGTCGCGGACAGCCGCGTGATGGGGCGACGATGCCCCCGGCGGACAGTAAACCCGATACGCCGATATAGCGCCGTTCCGGTCCCGCGTCTGAACTTCCATGCTGAAAATTCGTATTTTGACGCAGTGATTCACCGTTAGTTCCTCGGTATTTATGCATCATTACATATCGTTAATCACGAGCAACTTGCGCTTGCAAGCAGTCGCGGCAAAGGCATATATTTTTTCCTGCAAACACTATTGTCCGATCAGGTGACCGGATTTTCTGCCAACTGGGCAACTGACGGGAATTGTAGCAGGACAAGGATGAGCGCCTTCGTACGCTTGAGCAATGCCGGCTATTACGCCGATTTTGTTTTCTACCCGATACTGCTGCTGCTGCTCGCAGGCGCGGCAATGGGGCACGATACGCTCGCACGCGGGCTCATCTGGCTCGCGTTCTTCAGCGCCGGAATCGTGATCTGGACATTGCTTGAATACTGGCTGCACCGGCTCGTTTTTCATCATCTCGTGCCTGTCAGGAAGCTGCACGATCTGCACCATACCCTGCCGACCGCAAAGATCGGGACGCCGACCTGGGTAACGGCCAGTCTGATTTGCGGCGGGATGCTGGTTCCGCTCTGGTGGAACGACGGGTTCAATCTCGCGAGTGGACTGACGGCGGGATTGGCAGCCGGCTATCTGTGGTACGTCACTGTGCATCATGCCACTCATCATTGGCGTACCCGGCAGGGATCCTATTTGCATCGCGCAAAACAGAGGCACGCCAAGCACCATCACGCCGAATACCCGTGTTGCTTCGGTGTTACTACTGCATGTTGGGACAAGGTATTCGGAACCGCGCGTTGATCTGTGAACAGACGCTGAAACAGGGAGCTGAAAAATGAAAGCAGGTTTCATCGGACTCGGGCGTATGGGTGTCGGGATGGCGGCGAACCTGCTCAAGGCGGGATATGCCGTTACGGTATACAACCGGACTCCCGGAAAAGCGGCAGCCCTGATAAAGCAGGGCGCGAAACAGGCCGGCACTGTCGCCGAGGCATGTATCGGCGACGCGGTCTTCACCATGCTGTCGAACGATGAGGCGGTGGAAAGCGTTACGTTCGGCAAACACGGCATTCTGGCCAATGCGCCGCGGGGCGCGGTTCATGTCTCCTCGAGTACCATCAGCGTCGCCCTGTCCGAACGACTTGCAGCCGCGCATGCGGAAGCCGGCCAGCAGTTTGTTTCGGCACCGGTATTCGGGCGCCCGGATGCGGCTGCCGCGGCTAAATTGTTCATTGTCGCAGCCGGCAAGCCCGCGGCATTGGCGATTGTCACACCCCTGTTCGACGTACTTGGCCAACGAACCTTTGTGATCTCCGAGACGCCGAGTACCGCGAACCTGGTAAAACTCAGCGGCAACTTTCTGATCGCGGCAGTGATCGAGTCGCTTGGCGAGGCGATGGCGCTGGTTGGCAAAGGTGGCGTCGATCCGAATCAGTATCTCGAGATACTCACCAGTACGCTGTTTTCCGCACCGGTGTACAAGACCTATGGCAGCCTGATTGCGTCCGGCAAATTCGAGCCCGCCGGATTTGCGGCACC
>DASUXE010000222.1:0-10733 GCA_036378075.1 Gammaproteobacteria bacterium | reverse complement strand
GGCGAATGGTATGCCGATCCGCAGGGTGTCACGTTTGAAGTCGTGGCGGTGGACGACGAAGACGGCACCATCGAGGTCCAGTATTTCGATGGTACCGTTACCGAATACGACGCTGACGCCTGGCCTGACATGAATCTGCGCCTGATCGACCCGCCGGAAGACTGGTCCGGCTCGCTCGACATGGAGCGCGAAGATTACGGCGTCGAACTGGATGAGGACGCACGTTCCGGAATGTGGGCCAATCCGCTCGACAGTTTCGATCTGTAGCTGCTGACGCCGGTTCCGGGGTACACATTAGCCCGAATCAGGCCAGACCGAGTTCTTCCAGACACCCCAGCATCCTTTCCCAACTGCGTTCGATGTCGTGATCGAGCCCGATCGAGAAGCGCATCAATCCGTCCGTCAGCCCCATGGCCAGTTGTTCTTCCTTGGGTATCTCCGACGAGGTGCTGTTACCCGACGGGCTGAACAGGGTGCGGAAATAGCCCAGGCTTACCGCCAGCAAGCCCACCTTCTCCTGCTGCAGCCGCATCAACAGGCGGTTGGCATCGGCTTCGCTGCCAACGTCGAGCGTCAACATGCCACCAAATCCGAAATCCGGATTCATCAACTGTTGCATACGCGCGTGATCGGGGTGCTGCGGCAGGCCTGGATAACTCACTTTGAGACCTTTCTCTGCAAGCCGCTCCGCAATATACAAAGCGTTACGCGAATGCTGCTGCATGCGAACGTGCAGACTGTGCAGATTCTTGTTGATGCTGGCCGATCGCAGGCTGTCCAGCGCGGGACCGAGCAACATCAGCGCGCCGGCATTGACGTCGGTCAGACTGTTGATGAAATCATGCGAAGCGCAAACCGCACCAGCCACGCAATCGCTGGTGCCATTGATGAACTTGGTGAGACTGTGTACCACGATATGCGCGCCGAGTTGCGCGGGAGCGATAATCAACGGAGAGAATGTGTTGTCCACCACGAAAGTAATACCGCTGGTACGGGCCAGTTCCGCCAGAGCCGGCAGATCCGGTACCGCGAGCAGCGGGTTACTGATCGACTCGCAGTACAGCACGCGGGTGTTGCGGCTGATCGCGGCGCGCACCGCATCGATGTCGTTGCAGTCCACGAAGCGTGTGGTCACGCCGAAACGCGGCAGAAAATTCTTCATGAACGCATAGGTGCCGCCGTAAACAGTGCGGCTGGCGACAATCTCGTCGCCGCTGCCGCACAGTTGCAGCAGGGTACCGGTGATGGCCCCCATCCCCGAAGCGGTTACCGAACAATCCTCAGTGCCTTCCATGGCCGCCAGCGCATCCGACAGATAGCGATTCATCGGACTCCAGTGGCGCGAATACAGGAAGCAGCCCTCGATCTCTGAACTGAAGCGTTCTTTCATCGTGTCGGGATCGAGAAAGGTATAGGTGGACGCATCGCTGATGGAGGGATTTACGTCGCCGTACTCGCCGAATGCCCACAAGTCCTGAATCTTGCTGACTGGATCGAAACTCATGTTGATGTCCTGTAATAGTTAAGCTTGAAATTATTCATCATTCCGGTAGGCCACGACGTCATCCTGTTCGATCGCGACTCGCAATTTGTCCAGCATTCGTCCGGTGCACGGACCCGCCACGCAATAACCAGTCCCCGGCTCGAACAGCGCGCCGTGCGTCGAACACATGATCAGCGAGCGGTCGCGGGTCAGAAACGCGTCCGGCTTCCAGTTGAGAAAGCTTCCCGCGTGCGGACACTGGTTGCGATACCCATATACGCTGTCGCCGCGCCGTACCACGAAGTACTCGTCGGGAAACTGTGCGCCGGGAAATGAAAATCCGCGCGCCGCCTGATCAGGCAGATCCGCGAGACGGCAGACAACATGACGGTTGACATCAGACATTTGGATCCCGTGGGGACGCTTTGCAAGCGCGCGTGATTTCTTTTATCGTGCACCGCTTCCCAGCCAGCGGCCGGATTGCAGCATGTTCGCTACCCCAGACGAAGCGGAAAACGCATTTTACACTGCCTTCGCCAACAGCGATCTGGATGGCATGATGGCGGTCTGGCTGCCGGGCGAGGCGGTAACCTGCATCCACCCGGTCGGACCCCGCATCATCGGTTTCAAGGCGGTCCGCGCCAGCTGGACGGAAATGTTCAACAATAATGCGGGCTTGCGCTTCCGACTGGCCGACGTGGTCCGTACCCAGGACGCGCTGCTCGCCATCCACGTCCTGCACGAATTCATCACCGTGCCGGGCGAAACCAGCGAACGCGCGCCGGCCATCGCGACCAATATCTACCAGCTGACCCAGCAGGGCTGGCGCATGATCCTGCATCACGCATCGCCCATTGCGGTCGTGCAGGCCCGCGCGGAAAAACCGGCAACCCGGCTGCACTGAGCCGGGACGTCACACCGCTGCGGATACACGGCGCAATCCATTACCATGTGCCGGCGCAATTGCGTATAACGTGACGAGCAGCATGAAACCACCCTCCGTATTGCGCTCGAAATTCTTCTGGGTCGGAATCCTCTACTTCGCCCAGGGTTTTCCTTTCGGCGTGTTCTACGACGTGCTGCCGGTGTATTTCCGGACTCAGGGCATCGAGCTGGCAAAGATCGGATTCCTGGCCCTGTTCGGCTTGAGCTGGACCGTCAAATTCCTGTGGGCGCCAGCAATCGACTACTTCCGACACCACCGGCGCTGGATGTTCGCCGCAAATCTGCTGATGGCCGGCATCATGCTGGTGCTCGCGGTTCACGCCCGGGTTGATGCGTTGTTATGGGCGGCCATCGGCTGTTTCACGCTGTTGTCGGCCACCAACGATATCGCCATCGACGGCTATACCGTGGAACTGTTCAACCGCCGCGAACTGGGCCGGGCAAATGGCCTCCGGATCGCATTCTGGCGCGTGGGCTTGCTGGGTGCCGGCGGATTGCTGATGTTGCAGCCCTGGATTGGCTGGTCCGGGGTCTACCTGGGAGCGGCCGTAATCATGGTGCTGTCGGCATTCGTGTGCCTGACGGCGCCACCGGAAGGCGTGCGATCGGAGTCCGGACTGGTCGACCCGATGACCGAACTGGGCAGTTTGTTGAGTCGCCCGCTGGTTCTGCTCGCGACTCTGCTGGTGATCGTCGGTCTGGTCGCCGGAAGCCTGAAGCACGCCGACTGGGCGTTGGCGCTACTCGCGGCGGGAATCCTGCTGGGCATCGTGGAACGCCGCCGCGGCATCCGCGTGGCACCTGGTCCGATGCTGGGAGCGTTTCTCGACATGGTTGAACGGCCCGGCTTTCTGCCGGTGGTGGGATTCATTCTGCTATACAAGCTGGCCGATACCACCGGCGGTTTCATGGTGAAACCGTTCATGGTGGACGTGCATCTGACGCCCGCGGAAATCGGCCTGGTATCGATCAACCTGGGGCTGGTGTTGTCGATTCTGGGCGGGATCGTGGGCGGCTGGATCACCGACCGGATCGGAATCTTCCACGGCCTGTGGACACTGGGAATCGCCCAGGCCCTGCCGAACCTCGGTTACGCCGCCCTCGGGTTCTGGCTGCCGGTGCATGTGGCCGGGTTCCAGCCGGATGCCGTGCAACGCGCGCTGGTGTACACAGTGAGCGGCGCAGAATCGTTCGCTCAGGGTCTGGGAACAGCCGTGTTTCTGTCGCTGCTGATGGCGATTATCGATAAAAGGCGTTCGGCTACCGAGTACGCGGTGCTGTCATCGATCTTCGCACTCAGCCGTTCGGTCGCGGGCTGGGCGGGTGGCATCGGCGCCGAAGCGCTCGGTTACGGTCCGTTCTTCGTCATGACATTTTTTCTGGCAGTGCCCGCCTATTTCCTGCTGCCGTGGGTCAGGAAAATGCTCGCGTATGCCGAAACCCAGACTGCATGGAATCAAAACTGATTACCGCACCTATTCGATGCTGATGTCGTAATCCATGATCAACGGTGCGTGATCGGAGAAACGCTGCTCCGTGTAGATCGAAGCTTTCTTTACCTTGTTCTTCAAACCTGGCGTGATGATCTGATAATCAATACGCCAACCCACGTTCTTGGCCCAGGCCTGTCCGCGATTCGACCACCAGGTATATTGTTCAGGCCGCTGGTCGACCACGCGGAATGCATCGACATAACCCACCGGGCCAAACAGCTCATCCAGCCAGGCGCGTTCATGCGGCAGAAAGCCCGAATTCTTCTGATTGCTCTTCCAGTTCTTGAGATCGATTTCCTTGTGTGCAATGTTCCAGTCACCGCACAGGATGTATTCGCGTTTCTTGCGGCGCAGTGATTTCAGATACGGCATGAAGACCTTGAGGAACCGGTCCTTGGATGCCTGACGTTCCGGACCGGACGAACCGGAAGGCAGATACAGGGAAATCACCGACAGGTTCTTGTAGCGCGCTTCAAGATAGCGCCCTTCGTTATCGAATTCCGGAACACCGAAGCCGGTAATGACCTCTTCAGGCTCGATACGCGTGTACAGCGCGGTACCGGCGTAGCCCTTTTTTTTGGCGTCGAAATAAAAGCTGTGGTGCTTGTCGGGCCTGAACATCGGGTCAGTCAGCTGATCCTCCTGGGCCTTGGTTTCCTGCAGGCATACCACGTCGGCGCGCTGGTGCTTGAGCCAGTCAAATAGGCCCTTGCGGGCCGCCGAACGCACACCATTGACGTTAAGAGTTAGAACACGCATGACACCGGCTCCACGGGACAAAGCGTGTATCATACCCGACCGTTTTCCATAGCCATGTGCGGATGACAGTCATGCAGGATTACCGTCACGAGTTCCTCGAGTTCGCCCTGCAGCGCGGCGTGCTGCGTTTCGGCGAATTCACTCTCAAGTCCGGGCGCACGAGCCCCTATTTTTTCAACGCCGGCCTGTTCAACAGTGGCGCCGCGCTGGCAGCGCTGGGCCGTTTCTATGCACAAACGGTGATGGACTCGGGTATCCAGTTCGACATGCTGTTCGGCCCCGCCTACAAGGGTATCCCGCTCGCCACCGTGACGGCGACCGCGCTTGCCGAGCAGCATGGCCGTGACCTGCCGTGGTGTTTCAACCGCAAGGAAGCCAAGGACCACGGCGAGGGCGGCAATCTGGTTGGCGCGCCGCTCACCGGCCGGGTGTTGATCGTCGACGACGTGATCACCGCGGGCACCGCGGTACGTGAGGCAGTAGAAATCATCCGTAAGGCCGGCGCCACTCCGGTGGGCCTGGTGATCGCGCTGGATCGCCAGGAGCGCGGCCACGGAACCAGATCGGCCATTGCCGAAGTGCAGGAAACGCACGGCATTGAAGTAGCCGCCATTGCCCGTATGGCGGACATCATCGCCTGGCTGGAAACCCGCAAGGATATGGCGCCTGCGCTCGGCGCAATGCAGGCATACCGGCAGCAGTACGGCGCCTGAGCTTTCGGCGCCGGCCGGCGGTGCTATACTTTTTCAATCCCTGTTTTCAATCTGATGCGTAATCGCCATGAATATTCGACTTGTTCCGGTACTGATCGCTGTGCTGCTTGCCGTGATTTCGGTTTCCTCGGCAGCCAGCGGCGTCAAACTTTATAAATGGACCGATGAAAATGGTGTCATTCATTACGGCAGCAGCATTCCACCCCAGTACGCCAAGCAGCAGAGCGAAGTCCTCAACGCACAGGGCACCGTGGTAAAAACCATCGAAGCCCAGAAAACGCCGGAAGAGCTCGCCAAGGAAAAACAGGCGCAAGCCGCCAAGGAAGCCAAAGCCAAGCAGGCTGCGGATGCAGCCGCGGCCGCTCGTGCACATGACCAGGTGTTGCTGGATACCTACGTTTCCGTAGCCGACATGGAACGTGATCGCGACAGCCGTGTCAGCGCGATCGACTCGCAAATCAATGTGACCAATGCCAGCATCAGCGGCTTGCAGGCTTCGGTCGCGGATTACCAGAATCAGGCCGATGCTCGCACCAAGGCCGGTAAGGAAGTACCCGCTCCGCTGCAGCAGAAACTTGACGATGCGCGCGATCAACTTGCCAGCAATCAGAAACTGCTGCTGTTGCAGCAACAGAAGAAACAGGTAATCCGCGATCAATTCAAAGCCGACATCGCGCGTTTCAAGGCACTCAAGGCCGAACAGGCACAGGACGCACAGCAGGCACAAAAAGATGGCGGTTGATGATTGAGGCGGGATTGGTTCCGCAGAAACAGCAACGCCGCCTGTTGGCGGCGTTGCTGTTTTTCAAGTCAAATTGCCCTGCCTCAACTACGGCCTGAATGTCCGAAGCCACCAGCGCCACGCCGGCTTTCGTCAAAACTCTCGACCACTTCGAAACGCGCCTGCACTACCGGCAGGATCACCATCTGCGCAATCCGCTCACCGGGCTGGATCGTGAATGCTTCGCGCCCACGGTTCCAGCAGGACACCAGCACTTCGCCCTGATAATCGGAGTCGATCAATCCAACCAGATTGCCGAGCACGATACCGTGCTTGTGACCCAATCCGGATCTCGGCAATAACACCGCCGCAAAACCGGGATCGGCAATGTGAATCGCAACGCCGGACGGGATCAGCGAACTGTCACCGGGCGCCAGGGTCAGTGGCTGTTGCAGACAGGCGCGCAGATCCAGTCCTGCCGAACCCTCGGTTGCGTATTGCGGCAGCGGGAATTCGGTACCGATACGCGGATCAAGAACTTTCACTTTTATACTATGCATGCGGATACTTCCGGTTCTCGGGATAATCAGGAAATGCGGCCACAGATCAACTATGTTTGGCGTAGTGGTCTGCAATCAAAGTCATCAAGCGACGCGCGAGCTCCAGTTTTGATGCCGATCCCAGCTCGGCCGCGCCATCACGCCAGTAAACGACCAGCGCATTGTCGTCACGATCAAATCCACGGCCGGCGCCGACCCAATTTGCCGCGATCATATCGAGACGCTTCTTTTCCAGTTTTTCGCGCGCATTTGCCTCAAGCTGCTCGGTCTCCGCGGAAAAGCCGACAATAAATGGCCTTGGTACCCGGGCCGCAACCTCTGCGAGAATGTCGGGCGTCCGCTCGAGACTGAGTTGCAGACCGGCATTGTGTTTCTTGATCTTCTGTGCCGCAACTTCTGCCGGCGCATAGTCGGCTACCGCGGCAGCTGCGATAAAAATGTCGCTGCCGGCGATCTCGCGCATGACGGCCGCGCGCATGTCGGCTGCTGTTTCAACGTCCACGCGCCGCACATTTTTCGGCGTGGCGAGTTGAACCGGACCGCTCACCAGGGTTACGCGCGCGCCGGCTTCTGCCGCTGCCCGCGCCACCGCGAAGCCCATCTTCCCGGAGCTGCGGTTGCTCAAAAATCGCACCGGATCAACCGGTTCACGGGTCGGCCCCGCGGTAACCAGCACATGCACATTGTGAAACGGCGTCCCGGCAGCGCCGCTCAGCGCCGCGACGATTTCCGCAGGCTCCAGCATGCGCCCGACGCCCACTTCACCTTCAGCGAGTTCGCCCTCACCCGGACCCAGCATCCGCACGCCGCGATCAATCAGTCGCTGCACATTGTTGCGCGTCGCGGGATTTCCCCACATGGCCCAGTTCATCGCTGGCGCCAGTACCAGTGGAGCTTCGGTAGCGAGACACAACGTGGTCAGCAAATCGTCGGCGATTCCGTGCGCGAGCCGCGCCATGAAATCGGCTGTCGCCGGAGCAACCAGTACCAGATCAGCCCAGCGCGCCAGTTCAATGTGACCCATGGCCATTTCCGCTGCCGTGTCCCACAACTCGGTTCGCACCGGGTGTCCCGACACGGCCTGAAATGTCAGCGGCGTCACAAACTGTTGCGCTGCGGCGGTCATCACGACCTGAACCTCGGCGCCGGCGTCGCGAAGGCGCCGTACTAGGTCCGGGCTTTTGTACACCGCTATTCCGCCGGTGACACCAAGCGCAATTTTTTTATTCTGCAATGCAGACATCTCGATATCTCTCAATGCTCGGTCAGCAATCGGATGCGAGCAAACCGGCGCTTGCCCACCTGCAATACATATTCGGCGCCGGTTTTGAGCCGGAGCCCCTTGTCAGATATTTTTTCGCCATCCACACGCACACCGCCCTGTTCGAGCATGCGATTGGCTTCGGTGGTGCTGGCAGTGAGCTGGCATTGCTTCAACAACTGCGCAATCGCGATACCGTCGCCGGCGATGGAGATTTCGAGTTCCGGCATGTTTTCCGGTAACGCGCCCTGCTGAAACCGCGCGATGAATGCGTCACGCGCCCGCACACCACTGCCATCACCGTGAAAGCGATCGACGATTTCGATGCCCAGTTCGAACTTCACATCGCGCGGATTGGCGCCCTCTGCAACCGAACGCCTTAGAACTTCTATATCGCTCAGCGGGCGGAAACTCAGCAACTCGAAATAGCGCCACATGAGATCGTCGGAAATCGACATGAGCTTGCCGAACATCTCATCGGCCGGTTCGGTGATACCGATATAGTTGCCGAGTGATTTCGACATCTTCTGTACGCCGTCCAGCCCTTCCAGCAGCGGCATGGTCATGACTACCTGCGGCTTCTGCCCGTAGTGTTCCTGCAACTGGCGGCCCACCAGCAGATTGAATTTCTGGTCAGTGCCTCCCAGTTCAACATCGGCCTTGAGTGCTACCGAGTCGTACCCCTGCACCAGCGGATACAGAAATTCATGGATCGCGATCGGCTGGCCCGAACTGTAGCGCTTGCTGAAATCGTCACGCTCCAGCATCCGGGCAACGGTGTGTTTTGCAGCAAGCTGGATCAGCCCAGCCGCATCCATCTTGCCGAACCAGCGCGAGTTGAATTCGATTACGGTGCGATCCGGATCGAGGATCTTGTAAATCTGTTCCTGGTAAGTGCGGGCGTTCTCAGCCACCTCCTCGGGGCTGAGTGGCTTGCGGGTGACATTCTTGCCGGTGGGGTCACCGATCATGCCGGTGAAATCGCCGATCAGGAAGATCACCTCGTGCCCACGCTCCTGAAACTGGCGCATCTTGTTGATCAGCACCGTATGCCCCAGATGCAGATCCGGCGCGGTCGGGTCAAAACCCGCTTTCACCCGCAAGGGCCGGCCGGCCTTGAGACGCTCAGCCAGCTCTGTTTCCAGCAGGACTTCATCGGCCCCGCGGCACAGTTCCTTGAGGGTTTCAGGCGGGTTGGGCATACTTCGCGCTCCAAACAGGGCCGGAGTTTATCCGGTCTGAATTAATTATCACCGAATTCATGGACTTAGCTCGGGATCTGGGCATTGACCTTGAAGTCCCGACAGGCTAGTGTTACTGCGTTTTAATCAGGACCGGGATCGTGACAAGCCCCAACAGCCAGCTGCGAGTGGATTATAAGCCAAGCGGTGAAGCAGTCGTCCGGCGAGGGCCACGGCACCGCGTCCGCTATCGCTACTGGCTGATGCTGGGGGTCGCGGTGGTTGCCGGTGTCTGTTTCCAGCTCTTCAACGAATCCGCGTCCGCCAGCCATTCCGTGCCAGCTTCGGGCCCTATTGCACGGATCCAGCGCCAGGCACCGGCAGCGGGAAGCATGGCAGCCCCGGCTGCCGCAGAGGCTCCTGCACCGGCGGCACCCGGTATCAGTGCCGAGCTCAAGGTACGGCGCGGCGACAGCATGGCGCGACTGTTCGCTGCCAATAACCTGAGTGCCACCGACCTCGACGCCATCATGCGGCTCGGCGCCGACACCGATCAGCTCAAGACGATCCTGCCAGGTCAATTGATCGACGTGACCCATGACGCGCAAGGTCATGTATTGAGCCTGCACATGCAGGTTGATACGGCGCATGTGCTCGATATCCGCAGTGGGGCACAAGGCTACGTTGCCAACGTCTCGGAGATCCCGACCACCGTTCACACGGCCTACGCCCATGGCGTGATCGAAAACTCCCTGTTCGATGCTGCCAGCCGTGCCGGCCTTGATGACAGCGTCACCATGCAGCTGATTCATCTGTATGCATGGGACATCGATTTCGCCCACGATATCCAGAGCGGCGACTCGTTCAGCGTGCTGTACCAGAAGATCCAGCGCGAGGGTCAGGCGGTAACCGACGGCCCGATTCTGGCCGCGGAATTCACCACCGGAGGCAAAACCTACAAGGTGATCCGTTATACCAATCCGGATGGCAATACCGGCTATTACACGCCGGACGGACACAACGTGCGCAAGGCACTGATCCGTGCACCAGTGGCATTCAGCCGCATCAGTTCAGGCTTCAGCCTGCACCGGCTGAATCCGGTACTGGGTTACACACGTGCTCATCAGGGTGTGGACTACGCCGCACCAACCGGCACGCCGATCAAGGCCGCCGGTGACGGCCGCATCGTGTTTCGTGGCCGCAAGGGCGGTTACGGGAATTGCGTTGTAATCCAGCATGGTGGCGGCTACAGCACGCTTTATGCCCACATGTCGCGCTTTCGACGCGGCCTGCACGTCGGCAGTCATGTCGAGCAGGATCAGGTAATCGGTTACGTCGGCATGACCGGCGTGGCAACCGGGCCGCACCTGCATTTTGAAGTGCGTGTGAACGGCGTGCCGCGCAATCCCCGCACGGTGAAACTGCCGGATGCGGCGCCGATCCTCGCAAAATATCTGCCCGATTTCGATCGTCAGAGCGGTCTGCTGCTGGCGCAACTCGACAACGTCAGCGAGAGCCGTCTCGCCAGCACTGCAGCATCCAGCAACAGCAGTGACAATGCCGGTACCGCACGCTGATTGGTTCGCAGCGGACGCGGCACGGTGACTCGATTTTTCA
>DASUXE010000221.1:0-4709 GCA_036378075.1 Gammaproteobacteria bacterium | reverse complement strand
CATTTCGAGGAATTGAAGTCGTTGCTCGACAGGGCGGATGTTGCCTATCAGGTCAATCCGCGGCTGGTACGGGGGCTCGATTACTATTCGCGTACGGTATTTGAATGGGTTACCGATCGTCTTGGCGCGCAGGATGCGGTGTGCTCCGGTGGCCGCTATGACGGATTGGTGACCCAGCTCGGCGGACGTCCGTCGCCGGCCATTGGCTTCGCCATGGGCGTCGAACGGCTGGTGGCTCTGATGGACGAAGAGGGCGTACCGGTTCCGGACTTCAGCCCGCACGTTTATCTGGTGCGCGTCGGCAAGGACGCGGAGCACGCCGGCTTCGTGCTTGCAGAACGGCTGCGGGATGCCTTGCCGGGACTGCGTCTTGTGATGGATTGCAGTGGCGGCAGCTTCGGTAATCAGCTCAAGCGCGCCGACAAGAGCGGCGCCCGGGTTGCCATCATTCTCGGCGATGAAGAAGTGCGTCACAGCCGCGCGGCACTCAAGCCGCTGCGCAACGATGCCGAGCAGATCGAGTTGGACTGGGATTCGCTGGCGGCGCGTCTGGCAGCGTGGCTGGATTGACGATCATGACGCGCGCGGGCGCGTCGAAACCTTCAGGAGTTGAATGTGGACGAATATCTTTCCGATAAAGAACAGGCCGAACGTCTGAAGAAATGGTGGCTTGAAAACTACCGCTCCATTCTGGCGGGTATCGTCATTGCACTGCTCATCATTGGTGGTTGGCGTTATTGGCAACACCGGGTGCAGACACGCAGTGCGGCGGCTTCCGCGATGTTCAATAGCATGAGCGATGCGCTGACCGCCGGTAACGGTCCGGAAGCACTCAAGCTCGGTAACAGTCTGATCAGCCAGTATTCGGACACGCCCTATGCAGCCCAGGCGGCTCTGGCAATGGCACGCTTTGATGTGGAGACCGGCAAACCCGACGACAGTATGAAGATGCTGGATTGGGTCATTCAGCACAGCAAGGATCCGAATCTGGTGCTGCTTGCGAAGTTGCGGATGGCGCGTGTCAAGCTCGCGGTCGGCGATGCGCAGGCGGCCCTCAAGGTACTTGATGTCAAGGATGCGGGCGGGTTTGCGGCACTGTTCAGCGATGTGCGCGGTGATGCCTACGTGAAGCTGGGCAATGTCGAGCAGGCTCGCAAGGCCTACAGCGAGGCGCTCGCCAACTGGAGCGACGAGATGGGCGACAAATCGCTGATCCAGATGAAACTGAACGCGCTTGCCGCGCCTGCGGACAGCAAGCCGGCGGCAGGAGCGAAAACCAAGTGAAAAAACTATCCATCTTCTGCGTTTTCACCTTGGCGATGTCGCTCGCGGGTTGTTTGAGCAGCAACGTCGAACCACCGGCGCCGCTGGTCAAATTCACGCCCACCGTCAAGGTCGAGCAGGTGTGGAGTCATTCAATCGGTTCTGCTGATGCCATACTGCATCTCGGCATTGTCGCGGCCAGCGATGGCAATAACGTCTATGCGGCATCCAACAATGGCGATGTCTATGCTTTCAAACTGACCGACGGCACCAGACTCTGGAAAGTGTCCACCGATTTCGGGTTCAGCGCCGGTCCCGGAGTGGGCGACAACATGGTAGTGGTGGCAGCGCAGGATGGCACGGTGCTGGCACTGGACGCTGCAACCGGCAAGAAGCTGTGGCGCGTCAGCGTCGATGCCGAGGTACTCGCCAGTCCCGCGGTAAGCAACAGCGATGTGATATTGCACACCACGGACGGACACGTCATCGCACTGTCGCCGGACTCCGGACAGCGGCTCTGGAATATTTCGCGTGAACCGCCCAAGCTTTCCTTGCGCGGCAGTGCTGCACCGCTGATCGTCGGTGGCACCGTGTATGTCGGGTTGAACAGCGGCAAGCTGCTGGCGCTGAACCTTGTTGATGGCAGCCAGCGCTGGGAAGCAACCATTGCATCGCCAAACGGCAGTGACGAATTATCGCGCTTGATCGATCTGGACGGCGCGATTGGCTACGATTCGACCAACCTTTTTGCGGTGACCTATCAAGGCAAGATTGCCGAACTGGCACCCGATACCGGCCAGATGCTCTGGAGCCGGGAGATGTCCAGCTATACCGGTGTCAGCACCGATTCCCAGTATGCATATGTCAGCGATGTGCACGGCGGCGTCTGGGCGTTGAACAAGGAAAACGGCGTACCGGCCTGGACCCAGCCGGCCTTGCGCGCGCGTGATGTGACTCTGCCGGTTCCCTATCAGGGGACGGTGGTGGTCGGCGATCTGGACGGTTATCTGCATTTCATGTCGGCAGCGGACGGCAGCTTTGTTGCCCGGGTGAGTCTCGACAGCGATGCCATCCAGGCGCCGCCAATTGTTGCCGGTGATCTGCTGGTGGCATTGTCCACCGGTGGCGAATTGGCGGCCTACCGTATCGTGAAGCCTGCCAAGCAGAACTGAGTCCGCGGTTGCCGAGACAGTGATACCCTGATCAGGCGGCCCAGGCCGCCTGATTGTTACCTTGCGAGTGCGAATATAACCATGTTGCCAGTGATCGCTCTCGTCGGTCGTCCCAATGTCGGGAAATCCACCTTCTTCAATTTCGTGACCCGTTCGCGCGATGCGCTGGTGGCCGACGTACCGGGCCTGACGCGCGACCGGCAGTACGGCTTCGGCAAAATTGGTCCACGCCCGTATGTGATCGTTGATACCGGCGGTCTGGATGGCGAAGGCGAGGGCATCATGGGCCTGATGGCGCGTCAGACGCTCAAGGCATTCGAGGAAGCGGATGCGGCGATTTTTCTCGTCGACGGCCGGGCCGGCTTGACCAGTGCAGATCAGGCAATCGCGGCACAACTGCGGCGTGCCGGAAAGCCGCTATACCTTGCGGTCAACAAGACCGAAGGCATGAATTCCGACATCGTCACCGGGGAATTTCATGCGCTGGGAATGGGTGAGCCGCATGCCGTCGCTGCCGCGCATGGTCATGGCATTGCCGATCTGATGCAGGTGATTCTCGACGCACTTCCGCCCGACAGCGCCGAGCCGGAGGCCGTGGACGAGTCTCGTATCCATGTTGCCGTTATCGGCCGGCCGAATGTCGGCAAGTCCACCCTCATCAACCGGCTGCTGGGCGAAGATCGCCTGATCGCGTTCGATCAACCCGGCACCACGCGTGACAGCATCTTCGTGCCGTTCGAACGCGAAGGCCGCAGTTACATGCTGATTGACACAGCGGGCGTGCGGCGCCGGGCGCGGGTCAGCGAAATGATCGAGAAATTCAGCATTGTGAAAACCCTGCAGGCCATTGATCGCGCGCAGGTCGTCATCGCAGTGCTCGATGCACGGGAAGGGGTTGCGGAGCAGGATGCTTCGCTGCTGGGTCTGGCGGTCGAGCGCGGGCGGGCCCTGGTGATTGCGGTCAACAAATGGGATGGCCTTGATGCCGATCAGCGCAACAATGTGAAGCGGTTGATTGATCTAAAGCTGCCGTTTCTGGATTTTGCGCGCCTGTTTTTCATTTCAGCTCTGCACGGCACCGGTGTCGGTGATGTGATGAAAGCCGTCGATGCGGCGCATCGGGCTGCCAACCGGGAAATTTCCACGCCGGAAATGACACGCGTGCTGGAGGCCGCAGTCAAGCAACACCAGCCACCACTGGTGAAAGGCCGGCGTATCAAACTGCGTTATGCCCATCAGGGCGGGCGTAACCCGCCGGTTATCGTGATTCACGGCAACCAGACTGAATCCGTGCCGGAAACCTATCAACGTTATCTCGGCAACTGCTTCCGCGAGGCATTCGATCTGTACGGGACACCGGTGCGCATCGAATTCCGGACCGGCAAGAATCCATATGCGGAGCGACGCAAGAAATTGACACCGAAGAAGGCTCTGGTTGCCAAACGTCAGCGGCGTCTGGATCAGAGAAAGAAGCCAAAAAAATAGCGCGGATAAACCGCGCTATTCCAAATAATATTCAACGATGCAGGCATATTCTAAAAATCAGCAATTTTGGTTTCTGGGTAGGCGGAAATAATCGAGGAACCGGAGTGTATGTGGCAATACATGAGGATTCCGAGATTATTTCCAACGCCGCCAGAAACCAAAAGGGCGATTTTTAGTGATGATGGCCGCCGGCGCCATGTACGTGCCCATGCGACAACTCTTCGTCGGTCGCGGCGCGCACTTCGACGATGTTCACATCGAAATTGAGCACCATGCCGGCCAGCGGATGGTTGCCGTCAACTGTGACGTGTTCATCGTCGACCGCGGTCACAGTCACCGTGTGTGTGCCATGTTCGCCTTCGGCATGAAAGCGCATGCCGGGTTTGATTTCCTGCTTGGTGTCGAACATGTTGCGTGGCACTTTCTGGGTCATGGACTCGCTGCGCGGGCCGTAACCCTTTTCCGGCGGTACAGCGACCTTGACCTTTTCGCCAGCCTGCTTGCCTTCCAGGGCTTCTTCGAGGCCGGGGATGATGTTGCCACTGCCGTGCAGGTACGCGAGCGGCGCCTGACCCTTGGAGCTGTCAAGAACGGTTCCGGCTTCGTCGGTGAGGGTGTAATCAATCGAAACAACCGTGTTTTTGGCAATTTGCATGAGAATTCCTGAATTTGGAGGAGGGGAAGGAAAAGCTGGTGGCGACATTTTAGCCGTTATTGGCAGGCCTGCCAAACCAACCGGCCGTCGATGCTCAATAAAGGCGGTGGCGAAACAGCCAGCCGGCCAGTGCC
>DASUXE010000220.1:0-4387 GCA_036378075.1 Gammaproteobacteria bacterium | reverse complement strand
GTTGGTTGGTGTTGCCAGTGGTGTTACCCGACGAGGTGGTGGCATCCGGATGGTTGTAACCATCGTTCTCCAGGTATTCAGCACCCAGCGCCAGACCGACGGAACCAGCACCGAACCAGTCACCGACGTCGCCAGTGATGTTGCCGGTGTAGTCACGCATCGACAGGGCCGAGGTGTTATGTTCCTCGTACTGGGTGTAATTCACCATGTTCGGGGTGATCGAACCCGCACCACCGAAAATATTGAACGGCACACAGGTTGGATCCGAAACGCAGGCGTCGCTCAAGGCATAAGCCAGACGTTCGGTATTGAACAGACCCGTGGTCGAATCAAACTCGTTGATCGCACCGTAGTTGTAGCCCAAATCCCAATCCCATTCCGAGCCGCCCAGGTTGAAGTAACCCTTGAAGCCCGAATTGAACTGGTAGGTGCTCACGTTCTGGTTGAATACGCGGTTACCGCCTTCAATCGGACGACGGCCAATCAGGACCGCGAGTTCGTTCGGATTGGTTGCGCAATTGCCCTGCACCACGCACCATTCGGACGCGTTACCCACCAGGGCCATGCCGAACGGGTTGTATGGGTTGTTCTTGCCAACACCGATGTATTTGCCGTTATCGGTGTAGTTACCAATACCAAGGAACAGTGGCGAGGGTGCCAGCGTCTGGTTGGAATTACGCTGGTTGTACATGACTTCCGTGGTGAAAGTCAGGTTATCAGCCAGATCGTAATGACCCTGCACATACGCCGACGTACGCTCGTTCGGTGTAATCAGGTAATTGGCAGGAGCGTAGTTATAGTGATCGTCATTGGGACCAGAACCGATCCAGTTCCTCAAGTCGGCCTTGGTCGGACTGCTTGTGCCCCAAGCCGAATTCATGACGGTCAGATCGCAGGTACCGTAGCTCGAGGTGGTGCCCGAATACGTATTACAGGTACCGGAGCCTACGTTCTGGCCAGCCAGAACCGGGCCGACCAATAAGAATCGGCCGCCCAAGCTGGCACTGCTGCCGCCGCCCTGGGTCCAGACCGCTTCCTTACTGATGGTGCGCGCACCGGCAAAGATAGCTGCTTGATTGGTGTAATCGATGTTCATGACTACACCGGCACGGTCGCCGCTGGAACCAATCGTGAAATTGTATTCCTGCTGCTTGCCGTCCCAGTGGCCGTCACCATGGTACATACCCATATAGGCACTGGCTTCGGCACCGTTGTAATTCTTGATGGTGATGAAGTTGATAACGCCCGCGATAGCGTCAGAACCGTACACCGCGGAAGCGCCGTCCTGCAGAATTTCAACGTGGTCAATGACCGACGCCGGAATGTCGTTTACGTCGACCGAACCACCCAGACCCGGGATCCAGCGGCGGCCGTTCACGAGGATAAGGACGCGGTTGGAGCCGAGGTTGCGCAGATCAAGACGGGTCGAGCCGTTACCACCGTTGTTGAACAGGGTGTTAAGGGCGTTACCGGCCTGGGTCAGGTTCTGCAGGATATCGCCGACCGTAGTGAGACCGGTTGCCTGAATCTCTTTCTGGGTGACGATGGTCACGGGCTGGGCAGTTTCGACGTCGGTCCGCTTGATGCGGGTACCCGTTACCTCGATCTTGCCCAGTTGGGCGGTATTCTGGTCAGTGCTGGTGGTTGTGCTCGTGCCCTGGTCTTGTGCAAATGCCCCAGGCATTGCAACCGCGGCTGCAGCACCAGCCATCAGCGCGTAACGTACCGCCTGACTGATCTGGTTTCGACTTTTCATCCGAATCCTCCTAAGCCTTAAGGAAGGTTTGTTTTCATACCCTTTCATGCACTGTCGCATGTCAGGATCCCGAAATGTACATACATCTTGAGAGCCTCGACACGGGAACTGCCAAGGCAGCCCTCCGGACAAGACCCTTGAAGCATAGCACAGCAAGCCCCAAATGGAAGGGCTTTGTTGCAATCCCGAAACAGCGGGCACCGCAGCTAGCAGGCTTCCCCGAATTTTGTTGCTTCTATACAACGAGACTTGACGCCTGCCAGGACCGGGCGCGACAGCCGATGGGCTTTGCTATAGAATCTCCGCCTTCCGGCGCCGGCGGACCGGAAATTCCAACGTTCGATACACCCAGAATCCGATGCCTACATCAAACACTGCGGAAACCCTGTATAGGGACGGCCAGCGAGCCGCGGGCAGCGGCCGCCTGCAAGAGGCGCTTGCCGCAATTTCAAAGGCACTTGAAGTCAATCCGGGATTTGCCGATGCCCACTATGAGCTCGGAAACGTGCTGCGACGCCTGGATCGCCCCCAGGACGCCGAACGCTACTTGCGGGATGCAATAAGGCTGAACCCGCAATTGGCAGAGGCCTATTTCAGCCTGGCATTTCTGTTGCGGGACCAGGGGCGTATCCGGGAAATCGAAAACGTGCTCAGCACCCTGTCGGATGCCCTTCCTGGCGACGCCGAGCGGATCGAGGAAGCGGCTGGTCTACTCGCCGACTACGGATGCCTGCCACTGGCATTGACGCTGTTCCAACGGGCCGCATGCCTCCGAACCGACCTCCCCCGACTGGATCTGCGGATCGGCCAGATGCAGCAAAAACTGGGCAGGTTCGACGCAGCCAACGAGGCGTTCATGGGAGCCCTGCGCAAGGATCCACAAATGGGTCCTGCCTACCTCCTGCTCGCACACAACGGCCGCGCTGCGAACTCAGCGGATCAGCGCCTGGCGCTCTGCGAAAGTGCACTGAATTTGCCGTCGCTTTCCGAGAACACCCGTATCTGTCTGCATTTTTCACTCGGGAAACTATTGGATGATGCAGGCGACTACAACCGTGCCTTCGAGCAATTTTCGGCCGGCAACAAATTGCGGCGGGCCCAGACCGGATTCGACCGGCCAGTCTGGCAACGGTATTTCCTGGCTTTGCAACAGATATTGCCAGGTTCGCCTGCAGGCAACCAAAATCGGAAACTGCCGATACCTGTCTTTATCATCGGTATGCCGCGCAGCGGCACCACACTGATTCATCGCTTACTGTCTAACCACCCAGACGTTTCCGGTTTGGGCGAAACCGAAATGGTCGATCAACTGGTGGAAACCCTCGCCAGCCACACTGCGACCGATTATCCCGCCTGCCTGACAAGTTTGCGGGCAGCGGATTTCGAGGCGCTCGCGCGAGAATACCGGTCGCGCTGGCCACGGGAGGCGTCATCTGCGCGTTACGTTCTGGACAAGAACCCGCTGAACTTCCTGCACGTCGGCCTGATTGCCCGGCTATTTCCAGATGCACGCTTCATTCATTGCCAGCGTGATCCGCGCGACATCGCAATATCCGTGTATTTCCAGAATTTCGCTCATCCACGCAATTCCTACGCATACGACCTGACCGACATCGGTCATTTCTACAGCGGCTACCACAATCTCATGGTTCATTGGCAGTCGGTTTTAGCCCCTCGCATTTATGCACTTCGTTACGAACGGGTAGTGACTCATCCGGAAGCCGAGATGCGCCAGCTGTTGGCTGCGCTGGGGCTGGACTGGAATGATGCATGCATGAAACCGGAAAGCGGCGCTCAGGAGATATCCACGGCCAGCGTCTGGCAGGCTCGTCAGCCACTCTACAGTGATTCGATAGGACGCTGGCGTCACTACGAGAACGAGCTCAAACCTTTTATAGACATTTTGCCGCCCACGCTCCTGCAGTCTTAACATTAAATGGATCATTCGCCAGCAGATCAGCTTCTGTCCGGAGCCATTGCCTTGCAACAACAGGGGCGTTTGGCCGAGGCCGAGAAACTGTATAACCGTATTCTTGCTCAATTTCCGCAGCACGCGCCGGCGCTGCATTTCCTCGGTCTGGCACTGCACCAGCGCGATCAACATGAACAAGCCAACCGGCTGATGCGCCAGGCCCTGGCCATCGCGCCCGACAATCCTGTGTTCCTGACCAATACGATCCATGCCTTGATGGGACAGGGCCTGATCCAGCAAGCCTTGCCACTGTTTCAGACGCTGATCGATCTGGATCCGGCCAATGCACCTGCATGGCATGAACTCGGTGCCGCCCTGAATCAGCTTGGCGGCAAGGAGGACGCCATCGACTGCTGGCGCCGCGCGCTGGCGATCGATCCCAATTACAAACCAGCGGTACTCGCTCTCGGAGATGAATTGCGGGAGATGACGTTCCGCGATGAGGCAGCCACAGTATACCGGCAAGCCTTGCGTCATGCGCCGCATGATCCGGAACTGATTTGCTCGCTTGCCGAGCTGCTGATCGAATCAGGGCACGCGGACCAAGCGGTGACATTGCTCGATAATTCGCCCGGCAGTAATACCCCCGATATCAATTACTACCGTGGTATTGCACAGCTGACACTGGGAACCTTCAAGGAATCAAATACATCCTTTCG
>DASUXE010000219.1:0-2924 GCA_036378075.1 Gammaproteobacteria bacterium | reverse complement strand
GATCAATCAGAATGGCTGCTATCGAAACCAGACATTTCAATTTTAGCTGCCATCCAAAGGCAACAAAAATTCAGGTAATGGCTGAGGGGGGCGATTGAAGTACTCTCTGTCTCGCGCATGGAACCATCTAGGTCCAGATTGGCGAAGATGCCCAGAGCCGATTTGTATTGAAACATCCGACCCTTGACTGGCGATCTGCCCGTATATTGCCCAACCCCTTCCGTTTTCACCCTCGGCGACACTCACGACTCGAGTAATTCTTATGATGGTCCCCTTGGGGATCTCAGCGACGATATCATGCTTGGTATGGTGAAATAGACTGTCACTCTTTAGGCCATCATTGTAATAGTCCTTGTGTTGTTCATAGTCAACGAATGACTTAGGTAAGCTAATTCGCGAGTTGCCGATACCCTTGCCGGCTTCTATGAATCCGCCAGCAATCTGCATATACAAGCAACTAGTGGTCGTGTAGTCATTCAGGCAGTAGTTTTCAAGCAAGAAGCTATCACTGACGATGCGGTAAGAATGACCTACCAGTGAATTCATATCTGGATCTAGGGTTAAATCGTGATCAAACATCGCGCAACCAGCTAACCCCAGCACCATAAAACCGAGTAATCCAACACGAAGCATCGATCAACCTCCCTTTCACTCCAACGCCGCGACTTAAATCAACTTATCTAGCAACGTCCGCTTCTGGCCGGAATCCGCACGTCAAAATGCGCTCCAGTGATTGTAGCCCATCGCCGCCAGCCGCTGACTTTCAGCATCTCTTGAAGAGTCCCTGCTTGTCCCCTCAGCGGCACGAGCCTAATGTGCTGATGACGTCAAGCTCGCCGAGCAGGGTCTGTAGATTCCGGATCCATTCATCGATCTGGTCGCAATCGCGATCATGTCCCAAATCCCATCCGGGATGCGCCAGATGCAGTTCGATGGTGGGTATGCCGCCGGGCTGCGTCACCGAGAGATTGTGGAACCAGGGCCCGCAGGCCACGCGCACATCGGGCTTAGGATGATCCTGACACGTCAACTGATTCTGTGCCGCTACCTTCCTGACTGCGTCTGCTAGTCCATCTACATCCTTGGCGCCCGGCGAGGTCAGGACCGCACCGGTATTGTGATGCGGGGTGAGGCGGACTTGGTGGAAGGTATCGCAGCCTGCCAAGCCACAGGTGACAATCAATAACACGCTAGACACCACGAGCCGCTTCGTCATCTCGTCCTCCCTTAGAGCAGTCCATCTCACCTTAGCTCGAAGGCCTGCAATTAGCAGCCTGAAGCAGACATTACCCGTTCCCGGAAGTCTTTTTCAATTCGTAAAGTAGATCCAGCGCCTGCTTGGGTGTGAGATTTTCCACATCGAGTTCGCGCAGTTGCGCGACCACAGGGTTTTCCGGTGTGAACAGTCCCATTTGTGGTTCAGGCGTGCCCATCGGTTGTTGTTTTCTCTGCAGATTTGATTCTGCTTCCATGGCAGCGAGACGCGCACGCGCTTCGCTGATTACCGCTTTGGGAATACCAGCCAGCGCCGCGACCTGCAGCCCGTAACTGCGATCCGCTGGGCCTTCTTTGACGGCGTGCAGGAACACCAGCGCGTGTTCGTGCTCGGTGGCGTCGAGGTGTACGTTGGCGCAGCCGTCCACCAGTTCTGGTAGTGCCGTCAGTTCAAAGTAATGCGTTGCAAACAGCGTGAAGGCTTTGAGTTCGCGCGCGATGTAACTCGCTGCCGCCCAGGCGAGCGACATGCCGTCGTAAGTGCTGGTGCCGCGGCCGATTTCGTCCATCAATACCAGACTTTTATCGGTGGCGTTGTTGAGGATATTGGCGCTCTCGACCATTTCCACCATGAAGGTCGAACGGCCGCCGGCGAGATCGTCGGAGGCGCCGATGCGGGTGAATATGCGATCGACCGGGCCGAGTACCGCACGGGTCGCCGGCACGAAACTGCCAATGTAAGCAAGAATCACGATCAGTGCGGTCTGGCGCATGTAGGTGGATTTGCCGCCCATGTTGGGGCCGGTGACGATCAGCATGCGGCGCTGGTCGTTGAGCTCGAGATCGTTGGGCACGAACGGTGTGTCGATGACTTGTTCCACCACCAGATGCCGGCCGCCTTCGATGTGCAGGCTCGATTCATCCGTGAGTTCCGGTGTCACCAGTTTGAGTGCCTCGGCGCGTTCGGCAAGGTTGGCGAGCACATCGAGTTCCGCCAGCGCCGCGGCAGTCTGTTGCAGACCGGCGAGCTGTTCAATCAACAGATCCAGCAGCGCGTCGTAAAGTCCTTTCTCGCGCGACAGTGCGCGTTCATGCGCCGACAGCACCTTGTCCTCGAAACTTTTCAGTTCCGGCGTGATGTAACGTTCCGCGCCTTTCAGGGTCTGGCGGCGCTGGTAATCCGCCGGCACGTTGTCGGCCTGCGCGCGCGAGACTTCGATGTAATAACCGTGTACCCGGTTGTAATTGACGCGCAGCGTGGCGATACCGCTGCGTTCGCGTTCACGGGTTTCGAGATCGAGCAGATACTGATCGGCGTGTTCGCTGATGCGGCGCAGTTCATCCAATTCCGCATCGTAGCCATCCGCGATGACGCCGCCGTCGCGAATCAGCGCCGGTGGATTTTCAATGACGGCCTTGCTGAGCAGCGTGCAGGTGTCCGGGTGTTCACCAATGTCACCGGCGCGTTGTCGGATCAGCGGCGAGTCGAGGGCCTGCAAATGTCTCTGCAGCGCCGGTAATTCACCCAGTGCATAGCGCAGTTGGGCCAGATCGCGCGGCCGTGCCGATTTTAGCGCCACGCGCGCCAGTATCCGTTCCAGATCGCCGATGCCGTTCAAACGTTCGCGCAAGGCTTCGTATTGGTGGTTTTCCTGCAGCGTGGCTATGGCGTGATAACGCTCGCGCAGCAGTTTGTGATCGCGCAGCGG
>DASUXE010000218.1:0-6510 GCA_036378075.1 Gammaproteobacteria bacterium | reverse complement strand
CAGCGCCAATCCCACCGCGACCGGCAGACCACCGCCGACGATGGCATGTCCGCCGTAGAAGCGTTTGTCGGCATCGAAGATATGCATGGAGCCGCCGCGCCCGCCGCTGCAGCCTTCCTGCCTGCCGTAAAGCTCGGCCATGATCCGTTTGCCGTCAATGCCGCGCGCCAGGGCATGGCCATGCTCGCGGTAGGTGCTGATAACCGCATCTTCCGCGCTCAGGGTCTGCATCACCCCGGTTGCTACCGCTTCTTCACCTATATATAAGTGGAGGAAACCGCGAATCTTCATGTTGCTGTAGGCTTCAGCGGCACGCTCTTCGAAGCTGCGTATCAGCAGCATGGTTTGAAATAACTGCAGCAGCTCCGGCTTGTTTGCCCGATCAAAGACGGCTGTGCTCATGCCGGCGATTCCAGTGTCGAGGTATCGCCTTCGGGCAATCCGAGTTCGCGTGCTTTCAGCAGCCGGCGCATGATCTTGCCGCTGCGGGTGTGGGGCAACGTCTCCAGGAAGGCAATTTCTTTCGGCGCAACGGCCGCGCCGAGACGTTTGCGCGCGAAACCGAGAATCTCAAGCCGCAGTGCTTCGTCTACCGCGTAGCCCGGCCGCAGAGCGACGAAGGCTTTCACCATTTCGTGAATCACCGGATCCGGTTTGCCGATCACGGCCGCCTCGGCGACCGCCGGATGCTCCATCAGTGCGCTTTCCACTTCAAACGGTCCGATCAGGTGACCGGCGGACTTGATCACGTCATCGGCGCGGCCCACGAACCAGAAATACCCTTCGCTGTCGCGCATCGCGAGATCGCCGGTGAGATACCAGCCGTCGACGAAACATTTGTTGTAGCGTTCCTCTTCACCGAGGTATCCGCGGAACATGGCCGGCCAGCCGGGGCGCAGCGCCAGTTCGCCTTCCACTTTTGCATCGCCTATCGGCACGACGTGACCGTCAGCTTCACGGCTGACGATCGTCGCCAGCACGCCCGGTACAGGCATTCCCATTGACCCGGGTTTGATATCGACGGCGGGAAAATTGGCGATCATGATGCCGCCGGTTTCGGTTTGCCACCAGTTGTCGTGGAACGGAATGCCGAAAGTATCGACACCCCACAGCACCGCTTCCGGATTCAATGGCTCGCCGACACTGGCCATGAAACGCAGCTTTTCAAAGTGATATTGATGCGTCAGTTCAACGCCGGTTTTCATCAGCATTCGGATCGCAGTTGGCGCCGTGTACCACACGCTGATCTGTTCGTCCTGCAGCACGCGGTACCAGTGTTCGGCATCGAACTCCTCTTCGTCCACGATCATGCTGACACCGTGCACCAGCGGCGCGATCACACCGTAGGACATGCCGGTGACCCAGCCCGGATCCGCCGTGCACCAGAAAATATCTTCAGGATGAAGATCGAGCACGTACTTGCCGGTGACATAGTGCTGCACCACCGCCTCGTGCACATGAATCGCACCCTTGGGTCTGCCGGTGGTGCCGCTGGTGAAATGCAGCAAGGCCATGTCTTCGCCGCGGGTAGCGGCGATTTCCACCGCCTCGTGGCCGCTTTCCATGAATGCGTTCCAGGTTTGAGTGCCGGGACGCGTTTCGCCATTGGCCTGTGGTTCCACGATCACCACCTGTTGCAGTTCCGGCAAGGCGTCGCGGATATCGCGCACCTTGCGCCGGTAGAGATTCCCCGTGGTAACCAGCAGTTTGGCATTGCCGCGTGCCATGCGGGTCCGAATCGGTTCGGGACCGAACGCGGAAAACAGCGGACAGAACACCGAACCGTTCTTGAGCGTGCCGAGCGCGGCAACGTAGAACTCGGGCACACGACCGGCAAGCGCAAACACCCGATCGCCCTTGCCGATGCCCGCCGCACGCAACGCCGCCATGAAACGATCTGTGGCGGTCTTGAGTTGTGCGTAGGTGTAATCTTCGCGACGGCCATCCTTGCGCAGAAACCGGATCGCGCGCTTGTTGGCATTCGCACCGAGTGCGTGCCGGTCCACCGCTTCGTAACCGATGTTGAGTCCGCCGTCCGGCAGTCCGTCAAGTTCCGCCCGCGCCTGTTGCCAGGAAAAATCCCGGCGCACCTCCGCGTAATCCTTGAGATTGGGTGCAATGCGCCAGCGGGAGGCATCCTTGTGCAGGACCCGGGCGCTCATCGCTCACGTCCTGGCATGTCGAAACCACGGTGTCGCATGCTTCACCTGTTGCAGCCGCCGAAGAGGATTTACGTTAACCTGACTGGCGCGGCGCTACATTGATTTGGATCAGGCGGGCCTCAAGCCACGGCACCTGCCGCCCACTAGGCGGATATTCATTCCGGCTTCAGCCCGATTCGACGCCGCTGCCAGAGCAGATACACGGCCGGCAACACCGCCATGGTGAGCAGCAGCGCGCTGAGCATGCCGCCGACCATGGGCGCGGCGATGCGGCGCATGACTTCCGAACCGGTACCGCCGCCGAACATCACCGGCAGCAAACCGACGATGATGGCCGTGGCGGTCATGCAGATCGGTCGCAGGCGCAACAGCGCGCCGTCACGCACGGCATCGCGCATGCCGCCGGTTGTCGGCACGCTATGCGCATTCCGACATTGTTCCAGGTACGCATTCACCGACTGGTTCAGATACACCACCATGACCACGCCGATTTCCACCGTGACGCCGGCCAGCGCGATGAACCCGACGGCTCCCGCCACCGACAGGTTGTAATCGAGCCAGTACAGCAGCCAGATGCCGCCGGTGAGCGCCATCGGCAAGGTCGCCATGATCATCAGCATCTGCGGCACACTGCGGAATGCCAGATATACAAGGAAGCCGATCAAGACCAGTGTAAGCGGTACCACGAATTCGAGATTCCGTCTGGCGCGTTGCATGTATTCGTACTGGCCTGACCAGCTGAGCGCATAACCGGCTGGCAGTTTCAGTTTCTGTGCGACGAGCTTTTGCGCGGCTGCCACGTACGAGCCGACATCGCGGTTCTGGATATCCACGTAGGTCCAGCCGGTGAGCCGCGCGCCTTCGCTCTTGATCACGGGTGGCCCGTCTTCAATGTGGACGTTGGCCACATCACCCAGCACCACGTGTCCGCCTCTGGGCGTCACGATCGGCAACTGGCGCAAGCGTTCCGGCGAATCGCGCCAGTCGCGTGGATAACGCACGTTGACCGGATACCTTTCCAGGCCTTCCACTGTTTCCGTGACGTTCATGCCTCCGATAGCGCTGCGCACGACATCCTGAACGTCGCTGACATTCAGACCAAGGCGTGCCGCCTTGTCGCGGTCGATGTCGATCTTGATGTAACGGCCACTGGCCACGCGCTCGGAATACACCGATGCCGTCCCGCGCACCGAAGGCAGGAGCTGTTCGAGTTGTTCGCCGATATGCTGGATCACATTCAGATCCGGGCCGGAGACCTTGATGCCGACCGGCGTCTTGATACCGGTAGACAGCATGTCGATACGTGTCCTGATCGGCATCACCCAGGCGTTGGTCAATCCCGGCAGGTTTACCCGCCGCTCCAGTTCACGGCGCACATCTGCCTTGTTCACGCCAGCCGGCCATTCGGATTGCGGCTTGAACTGAATGATGGTTTCCATCATGGACAGTGGCGCCGGATCGGTAGCGGTCTGGGCGCGTCCCATTTTGCCAAATGCGGATTTGACTTCCGGCACGCTCATGATCAGTTTGTTGGTCTGCTGCAATACCTGGCGGGCTTTGTCTGCGGAAATACCCGGTCGCGCCGATGGCATGAACATCACGTCACCTTCATCCAGTGGTGGCATGAACTCGGTGCCGAGGTGCATGGCCGGCCAGATGCCGCCGAGCACGATGACAATACCCGCGAGGACTACACTCCACGGATGCTTCACCACCAGATCGATGACCGGTCTGTAGAGCGACCGCAACCATCGGTTCAACGGGTTGGTGTATTCGGCTGCCACGCGTCCACGAATCAGATAGCCCATCAGCACCGGCACCAGAGTAACGACCAGTACGGCGGCGGCGGCCATCGCGTAGGTCTTGGTGTAAGCCAGCGGCTTGAACATGCGCCCTGCCTGCTCGCCAAGCGTGAACACCGGCATGAACGACACTGCAATGATCAACAGCGAAAAAAACAACGGCGGACCGACTTCCGTGGTTGCGGCGGCGACAACCTGCCAGCGATTGGTTTTGTCGATCGTCTGTCGCTCCATATGCTTGTGAAGATTTTCGATCATCACGATGGCGCCATCGACCATGGCGCCAATGGCAATGGCGATGCCGCCCAGCGACATGATGTTGGCATTCAGTCCCTGCCAGCGCATCACGATGAAGGCCATCAGTATCCCGATGGGCAAACTGATTATGGCGACCAACGAGGAACGGAAATGAAACAGGAACAGGCCGCAGACCAGTGCGACCACCAGAAATTCCTCGACCAGTTTCCCGCGCAAATTGCTGACCGCACGCCCAATCAGCTCCGAGCGGTCGTAGGTCGGGACGATCTCGACACCGGGCGGCAGGCTGGATTTCAGGGACGCGAGCCGCGCTTTCACGCCATCAATGACCTTCTGCGCATTCTCTCCATAGCGCATGACAATCACACCGCCCACCACTTCGCCCTGCCCGTTCAGTTCCGCGACCCCACGACGGATTTGCGGACCCAGACGTACGTCGGCCACGTCTTTCAATTGCACCGGGATGCCGTTGGCATTGGTCTTGAGCGGCACCTCCAGCAGGTCCTTCACGCTTTTGATGTAACCGCTGGCGCGAACCATGTATTCGGCTTCCGCCAGTTCCACTACGGCTCCGCCGGTTTCATGATTGGCATTCCTGATTGCCATCTTGATGTTTGTCAGCGTCAGACCGTAGGCGCGCAACTTGTCAGGGTTCACCACCACCTGATACTGGCGCACCATCCCGCCCACCGTGGCCACTTCCGCCACGCCGGGCACGGTCTGCAATTCATATTTCAGGAACCAGTCCTGCAGACTGGTGAGTTGCGACAGATCGTGCTGGCCGGTTTTGTCCACCAGCGCGTATTCGTATACCCAGCCAACGCCGGTTGCATCCGGCCCGAGACTGGGATGCGCATCCGGCGGCAAACTGCCTGCCACCTGATTGAGATACTCCAGCACGCGCGAGCGAGCCCAGTACAGATCGGTACCGTCCTTGAAAATGATGTAGATATAGGAATCGCCGAAGAATGAATAACCGCGCACCACCGTTGCGCCCGGCACCGCCAGCATGGCGGTTTCCAGTGGATACGTGATCTGATCCTGCACCACCTGCGGCGCCTGCCCCGGATATGGCGTCTTGATAATGACCTGTACATCGGACAAATCCGGAATTGCATCCACCGGCGTGCGTTGCATGGCGTAGAGACCGCCAATGATCACAAACACCACCGCCAGCAGCACCAGCGCACGGTTTTTCAAGGACCAGCGAATCAGTGCGGCAATCATGAGCGGTCACCTTTGGCCGTGGTCGCGTGCTGATGCCCCGCAACCTTGGCAGGCAGCTGTGCGCAAGCGGATCGGTTCGAACCCATGCGCAAGGCCGCAGCGTCAAGGTTGGCTTCCGAATCGAGCATGAACTGCGCCGATACCACCACCTGCTGGCCGGGATGCAGACCTCCAAGGATCTGGACCTGATCGCCGGATTCATATCCGGCCTGTACCGGGCAGACATCGAAATCACCGTTACCCAGCGCGATCACCACACGCTGGCTCTGCCCGGTGCGGATCAAGGCCTGGCTCGGAATCGAAACCGCGTCGGTTTGTGGCGCAGCCTGAATCGAAACATGTGCATACATGTTCGGTTGCAGCCGTTCGCCAGGATTGGCAAAACGCAACCGCACCTTGATGGTTCGTGTTACCGGATCGAGTACCGGATAGATGTGATCAACTGTTCCATGCCAGACACGGCCTGGAAACGCATCCAGCACCGCATTCGCACGCTGTCCCGTGGCGAGCAGTGCTGCATCGCTTTCATCGGCTTCAACCAGAATCCAGGCTTTGCCCAGGTCGGCGAATTTCATCACCGGTGTTGCCGGCGTGACGTAGCTGCCTTCGCGAATGCCCAGTTCCGTCACCACGCCCGCCGCCTCTGCATAACGGGCTACCCGGTCATGCACCTGGCGGGTCTGCCGCAGATTCTCTATCTGTGCATCGGCAAAGCCCAGCGAGCGCAGACGCGCGGCCGAGGCCTGGATCATTTCCTGATTACCGCCGGCCAGTGCAATCAGGTATTCGCGTTCCGCGGTGGCCAACTTGGGAGAAAAGAGCTGGTATAACAACTGCCCGGCATGCACGCGATCGCCCACGCTGTTGATCGCCAGTTTCTCGATCCAGCCATCGGCACGCGTATGTATTGCACGCATTGAGTCCTCGTCGTAGCCAACGTACCCCACAGCTTCAATGGGATGCGCCAGGGTACCCTGCCCTACATCGACGGTACGCACGCCGAGTGCATTGATCATTGCCGGCGAGATATGCAGGTCAGCAGTCTGTTGAGCGGTGGCATC
>DASUXE010000217.1:0-3825 GCA_036378075.1 Gammaproteobacteria bacterium | reverse complement strand
CCTGTCGATTGTCGATTACCCCGGATTCGAAAAACTCGATCCGCCGGATATGGAAACCTATTCCAAGGCACTCAATGGCGGCCAGTATCCGATGTCGGTACTCGCCATGACCCAGCACGCCGCCGATTTGTACCGTAAGGGTATCTACGGCAACACCATGACCGCCAATCCACGCGCCATGGATGTCGGTTGCGCCATGCTCGCGTCGTTGACGCCGGAACTGCGTGCCAATATCCGCGATCGCGGTCAGGAATTCCTCGACAAGCTGAACGCGCTTGCCAAACAGCTCGACGGCCGCATCACCCAGGTGCAGGGAACCGGTCTCCTGTTCAGTTGCGAACTGGACCCGTCCTACAAATGCTACGGTGCCGGCAGCACCGAAGAATACATGCGCACCAAGGGCATCGGCGTGATTCACGGCGGCAAGAACTCTCTGCGGTTTACGCCGCACTTCGCCATCACTTCGGAAGAAGTGGATCTGATCATTGCCGAGATCAGGGATGCGCTGCTCAAGGGCCCGCGTCAGGCGCTGGAAGGCAAACGCGCTGCGGGCTAAATGGTTTGCTATTTGTTGAGTAAAAACGGCGGCCATTGGCCGCCGTTTTTGTTAGGGGATTCCTTTATTTGAGTTGCATCCTGATAAAACTCTGCCCGAGAAATCCCTCTTTCCGGACATACAACTTAATTACCCGATTTTTACGACCACGCGTCCCCGCTGCCGCCCTTCCAGGACCCGCGGAAAAATGCGCGGCAGGTCGTCAAACAGAATCGTTTCACCGGCGATGAGTTTGAGTTTGTTCGGTTTCAGATCGGTCGCAATGCGGTCCCAGATTTTCAGCCGCAACTTGCGCGGCGTCGCCATCGAATTGATTCCAAGCAGATTGACCCCGCGCAGGATGAACGGCATCACGGTCGTGTGCAGTTCATGACTGCCGGCCAGACCGATGCTGGCGATATTGCCCCACCAGCCGACCGTGCGCGTAAGCCAGGTGAGCATTTCACCGCCCACGTTATCAATTGCACCCTGCCACTGGATGCTTTCCATGGGACGTGAACCGTAGTTAATTTCGCTGCGCAGCAGGATGGCGCTGGCACCGAGTTGTTTCAGATAGTCTTGCGATTCCGGTTTGCCGGTCGCCGCGACGACTTCATAACCTCGCTTCGCCAGCATGTTGACGGCAAAACTGCCGACGCCGCCGGTGGCACCGGTCACGATCACCGGGCCGCCTTTGGGATTGGTGCCGTTGTGCTCCATGCGGTGAATGGCAAGCGCGGCGGTAAACCCGGCGGTACCGAGCGCCATGGCACTCTGCGTGGTGAACCCCTTCGGCAGCGGAATCACCCATTCGCCTTTCACCCGCGCATATTCGGTATAGCCGCCATCGTAATCTTCGCTGAGGCCGCAGCCGGTCACCAGCACCTTGTCGCCTTTCCGGTAACGGCGATCGGATGACGACACCACGCTGCCGGCAAGGTCGATTCCACCGACCAGCGGGAACCGATGCAGAATCCGCCCTTTGCCGGTCGCGGCCAGCGCGTCCTTGTAGTTGACGCTGGAATACTGCACCTTGACGACCACCTCTCCCGGCGACAGATCGTCGAGGGTCAGCTCCTCAAAGCGGGCGACAATTTTCTTTTCAACCTGATGGATGCGGTATGCGGTAAACGGTCTGTTCATGATCGTGTCTCCATGAGGCCGTTATTCTTGCACATTCAGGGGCGCTTGCCGCAAAAGCAAAACCCCGGCCTGGGCCGGGGTCGTTGCCATCAGCAATGAACGGATGTGGCTCAGAAATCGTAGCGCACGCCGGTATAGAACAGATCCGCCGTCGCCGTGTAGCTGGCGAACACGTTCCAGTGGTCTGCAAAATTGTACATACCCATCACGCCGGGCGATGGCGAGCTGTCGACGAAATCGTTACCGCCGGTGACACTCACGAAACCGTCCACTTCGACTTTTTCAACCGGGATAAAGCGCACCCCGCCGACCAGACCGAAGCCCGTGTCACTGCTGCTTGCGGAAAATCCCGGTGGCGAATACTTGCCGTCGCTGTTCACAATCTGTGCGTTCACGAACAGGCCGAGTTTCTGCACCAGCATCTGGTGATAGCCGATACCTAAACTGAAATTGTTGAGCCGATAATCACAACAGGACGCGGTATTGAAGCCGGCCACCAGCCGGAAGTGCGGAGCAATCTCGTAGGACCCGTCCGCACCCAGACCGGAAAGATTGCCTATCCCGGCATTCGGGTTGCCGGCGCCGCTGTCGATATTGACGAAACCACCTTCAATATAATTGTAATTGAAATCATTAATGACGCCGGTATTGTCATCCGCGGCGGACGCCAGCAGCGGCAACGCCAGCAACATCGGCAGACACAACAGTTTCATTATCGTATTTCTGAGCATCTACAACTCCTCGAAGATATATGATGGCAGATGCTCAGAGATTAACGGTAATGGGAGAATGAAGACGTGTTCTGCATCACAGAAAGACGGACGCCGCATCGTCACCCACGATCATGACGATCGATACGACAGAGATTGGACATAGTCGGGTTTGACAGGAAGTTATCGTTTGCCGAATTTGAGTTTTGCCTGGCATTCGCGCAGTGCCTTGACCATTTCGGCACCGGTCTGATAGCGGTCCGCGGCATTCTTCTGCAAGGCCTTGTCGATCACCGTCTTGAGTATTGCCGGAATGTCCGGACGCAAAAACGTCACGTCCGGATGTGTTTCGTTTGCGATCTTGAACATCAGGCCGGTAAGCGATGAAGATTCGAACGGCAATTCACCGCGCAGCAACTGGTAAAACGTGATGCCCAATGAATAAAGATCGCTGCGCCCGTCCACCTTGCGGCCGGCCACCTGTTCGGGTGACATGTAGGACGGACTGCCCAGGATCGTGCCGGTACGGGTCTTGCTCACGTCAGTGAGCGATGCAATTCCGAAGTCGGTGATCTTGACGCGACCGGTGTCGCGCTCGTAAAGAATGTTGCCGGGCTTGATGTCGCGATGCACAACATTCTGCGAATGGGCGTAGTCGAGCGTTTCGGCGACCTTCAGCACAATCGCGATGGTTTCGTCGAGTGGCAACAGTTTTCCCGGTACCGCGAAATTTTCCAGCGGTTCGCCGGACAGGAAATCCATGGCGATGTATGCGAGTCCCTGGTCGTCGCCCACGTCGTAGATCGTAACGATGTTGGGATGATTGAGACGCCCGGCGGTTTCAGCTTCCCGGTAGAACCGTTGCGAGACTTCCTCCAGCACCTTGCCATCGAATTCGTCGGCCAGCGACATGGTTTTGATCGCGACGGTGCGCCCGATCTTGGGATCTCGCCCGAGATACACCACACCCATGGCGCCGCGTCCGATTTCCTTGATCACCTGGTAACGGCCCAGCATCGGCTTCTGCAGACCGCCTGCAAACATCATGTTATGGGCGCCGGTGCGGCGCTGGCCCATCAGGGTCGGCGTGGTTTCGAATTGCCGCAACTGCTCGAGGTGCGCGTCGATGTCGTCGAACCCGGGCGCGATCCGCTTGATTTCTTCGTACACTTCAACCGCATCGGCATAACGGCGGTGGCGTTCGTGATCCTGGGCAAGTTGCAGCATGCCGTCGCAGACGGCCTTGGAAGGACGGCAACGCCGGTAACTGTCGAATGCTTCGTCGTAACGACCGAGCTGTTGATAGGCAAGACCCAACTGCCGGTTTGCGTCCGACAATTCGAGGCTTGAGGCACCGGCATGGGAGCGCAACCGCCCCCACAGCAACCAGCCGAGGTGTCCGGCCAGCAACAGCAGGAACGGATAAACCAGCGGCAA
>DASUXE010000216.1:0-4723 GCA_036378075.1 Gammaproteobacteria bacterium | reverse complement strand
CGGAAACTGCATCACCGACGAGGTCACCGAAATGCCGCGCTGCTGCTCCAGCGCCATCCAGTCGGATGTCGCATGCCGGCTGGCCTTTCGGCCCTTGACGGCACCCGCCAGCTGGATCGCGCCACCGAACAACAGCAGTTTTTCGGTGAGCGTGGTCTTGCCCGCATCCGGATGGGAGATGATAGCGAAGGTACGGCGGCGGCCGATTTCCTGGTCGAACATGGGGAAACAACGGTGTCTGGCGGAAAGTCGGCTATTTTACCTGATATGAGCCGCGATTCAGGTCAGGTCGATGGCCAGAATCAACGCATCCTCGCGACCCTTGTCGCTCGGATAGTAAGCCTTGCGCAAGCCGACCTCGTTAAAGCCGCGCTTGCGGTACAAGCCCAGCGCAGCGGTATTGGACGGCCGCACCTCGAGCAGCATCTGGCTGGCACTGCGTTCCCGCGCCAGTTCCATGAAATGTTCCAGTAGCTGGCCACCATAACCCTTGCCCTGCCATTCCGGAGCAATGCAGATATTGAGCAGGTGCGCTTCACCGACCACCAGTGACAACACGCCATAGCCGATGATGACGCCGTTCAGTTCCATTACCCAGCAGCCGTAGCCGACCCGCAGGCAATCACGGAAAATCCCCTCGGTCCAGTGATACTGGTAGGCGCGCCGCTCGATTTCGAGCACCGTGCGAACGTCGGCTTCCTGCATCGGCCGGTAGAACGGTTCGTCGACCGCAACCACCGCGCTCATTGTGCATCACCTTGTGCGGTTCGCTCCCTGAAGATTCGGCCTGCAAACTTGAGATCGTCCCAGGCCTTGCGCTTTTCCGACGGCGAACGCAACAAATACGCCGGGTGATACGTCACCACGACGGGAATGCCTCCCACCTCATGCAACTGGCCACGCAGCTTGCCGATTGGCGTATCGGTCTTGAGCAGGTTCTGCGCAGCAATGCGTCCGACCGCGAGAATCAGTTGTGGCCTTACCAGCGCGATCTGACGTTCCAGAAACGGACGGCACAGTTCCGCTTCCTCCGGTTTCGGATCACGGTTCTTCGGTGGGCGGCATTTCAGAATGTTGGCGATGTAAACCTGTTCGCGCTGCAGCCCGATCGCAGCCAGCATCGCGTTCAGCAATTGCCCGGCACGCCCCACGAACGGCTCGCCCTGCTTGTCTTCATCCGCACCCGGTGCTTCGCCGATCACCATCCAGCCTGCATCGCGTGCCCCGACACCGAATACGGTCTGGGTGCAACCGGCCCGCAAGCCGCAGGCTGTGCAATCGCGTACCGCATTCTCAAGCGCCGCCCAGTCCATTTCGGCAATGGCTGCATGACGCGCGGCGGTGTCAGCGTGCGATATCGCAACAGCCGTTGGATTGCTGACGAGCGCCGCAACAGTTGAAGATAAAGCTGGTGTCACAGCCGGCGAGCGACGAACCCAGTCCACGATTCCGAGATCATGCAGATAGCGTGCGCGGTTGGCTTGCATCGTTATCAGCCGGAATGTTTCCTGGCACGACGTTTCCACAGCCGTACCAGTGCCATGACCGGACCGGAACAGGCGTAGACGAAGAATCCGATAAACAGCACCTTGGGAGGGCTCAACGCTACGACGATAAGCAGCAACGCAACCAGCACGATCACCGTGAATGGCACTTTGCCGTGCAGATTCAAATCCTTGAAACTGTAATAACCGATGCTGCTGACCATCAGCGCGCCCGCACCGACCGTCAGCAGATACGCGGGAATCACCAGTGCGCTGCCCGGAATGTCAAAATCGGTACCGAACCACACCGCCCCGGCCACAATCGCGGCAGCAGCCGGACTCGGTAGTCCCTGAAAATACCGCTTGTCCACAACACCGGTGCGTACATTGAAACGTGCCAGGCGCAGTGCCGCGCAGATGGCGTAGAAAAACGCTCCCAGCCAGCCGAGCTTGCCCCAGACCCAGCCGAAACTGATCATGTCCCGGAACGCCCACTCGTACATCACCAGCGCAGGCGCAAGTCCGAACGACACCATGTCCGACAAACTGTCATATTCCTTGCCAAATGCGCTTTCGGTATGGGTCAGGCGGGCAATTCGCCCGTCCAGCCCATCCATGATCATGGCGACAAACACCGCGAGTGCGGCTGCCTGGAAATGCCCGGCGATCGCGGCCACGATGGCATAGAAGCCGGCAAACAGACCGCCGGTGGTGAACAGGTTCGGCAGCAGATAGATTCCGCGCCGGCGCGGACCGTCGCTTTCCGGACTGCCGTCCAGCTCCTCGTCCACGCCGACTTCGGTGTCGACTTCGGAATCTGGCTGGTCGGGAAACTGCATCAGCGGGTTACTCCTGCGGGACCGGTCAACATGATGCCACGAAGCCCGCCATGGCCGCGAGTCCGGCACAGGCTCAGTCGCGCTTCATGCGCTTTCTGAGTTCTGCCCCCACCTGTTCGATCAGGGCCGCACGCGCCTTGGCGCGGCCGCCACCAATCACTGGTTTGCCGGCGGCGATTTCGCGCGCCAGTTCGCTTGCGAATTCACCACGCTGGATTTCGCCGAGCAGGGTCTGCATCGCGGCGCGTGTCCCGTCACCAATGACGCGCGGCCCGCGGGTGTAATCGCCAAACTCCGCAGTTGCGGAGATGGATTCACGCATCCCGGCGATGCCGCGCTGATAGATCATGTCGGCAATCAGTTTCACTTCATGCAGACAGCAGAAATAGGCGATTTCCGGTGCATAACCTGCCTCCGTGAGCGTCTCGAATCCAGCCTCGATGAGGTGCGTCAGCCCGCCGCACAATACTGCCTGTTCCGCAAACAGGTCGGTTTCAGTCTCTTCGCGGAAGCTTGATTCCACGATGCCGGCACGGCCATGCCCCTGTGCCCAGGCGTAGGAAAACGCCAGCGACCGCGCCTGTCCGCTCGCATCCTGATGCACCGCCACCAGCCCCGGTACTCCATACCCCGCCAGATACTGGGCACGCACCTGCTCGCCGATTCCATTGGGTGAAACCATTACTACATCGAAATCGGGACGCGGCACGATTTGCCGGTAGTGAATGTTGAAACCGTGGGCGAATACCAGCGCAGCACCGGCCCGTAGATGGGGGGCCACCGACTCCGAGTACACCCGGGGCTGGACTTCATCAGGTACCAGCATGACCACCATATCCGCCTGGCTCACAGCCTCGGCCGGCGTCAGTACCGGCAGGCCGGCGGCCTGCGCTGCAGCCCGCGATACCGAATCCGCGCGCAACCCGACAGTCACCGCGACGCCCGAATCCTTCAGGTTCTGCGCCTGCGCCCGCCCTTGCGCGCCAAATCCCAGCACCGCGATGCGCCGGGCTTTGATGAGGTCCGGATCGGTGTCCGGGTCGTAATAGAGTTTGAGTGCCATGGCTCCAGCTGGTGCACCTGCGGTAAGTGCCCGGTAGAATACGGTTTTTACAATCAAAAACACTACCCCATCATGCGCGCTTCACATTTTCCCCTGAATACGGTCAAGGAAATCCCGGCCGACGCCGAGACCGCCAGCCACCAGCTCATGTTGCGCACCGGCATGATCCGCAAGCTCGCGGCCGGCATTTACACCTGGACACCACTGGGCTTGCGGGTGCTGCGCAAGGTGGAGGCGATCGTGCGTGAGGAGATGAATCGCGCCGGGGCCATCGAAATGCTGATGCCGTCGATCCAGCCGCGCGAACTGTGGGATGAAACCGGCCGCTGGGAAAAATTCGGCGGCCAGCTGCTGAAAATCAGGGATCGCAAACAGCAGGAATACTGCTATGGCCCGACTCACGAAGAGGTGATAACCGATTTTGTGCGCGCCGAGATCAAGAGCTACAAGCAGCTGCCGCTCACGCTTTACCAGATACAGACCAAGTTCCGCGATGAAATACGCCCCCGTTTTGGCGTCATGCGGGCGCGCGAATTCCTGATGAAGGATGCCTATTCGTTCCACCTCACCGCCGACGGCCTGGCGGATGAATACCGCAACATGTACGACACCTATGTGCGAATTTTCACCCGTCTGGGCCTGAAATTCCGCGCCGTGCATGCGGATACCGGCGCCATCGGCGGCAGTGCTTCACATGAATTCCATGTGCTGGCGGATTCAGGTGAGGATGCGATCGCCTTTTCCACGGGCTCCGATTACGCCGCGAATGTGGAACTGGCCGAGGCCATCGCACCCGCCGCGCAGCGCCCAGCGCCGTCGGCCGCACTGGAGCGCATCGACACACCCACGCAGAAAACCATCGAAGACATCTCGGCATTCCTGAAAGTCAAACCCGAGCAGTGTGTCAAAACCCTGATCGTGCGCGGCGCTGACGGCTTGGTTGCACTGTGCGTGCGCGGAGACCATGACATCAATGAAGTCAAAGCCGCCAAGCTCGCCGAATTGCCCGGCGAATCCGTCCTTGCAGACGAAGCGGCGATTACCGCGGCCATCGGCTGTCGGCCCGGCTTCATCGGCCCGGTAAACCTGCCGGACTCGATCCCGGTCATCGTAGATCGGGCCGCTGCGGTACTGGCGGATTTTGTCTGCGGCGGCAATCACGACGGTACCCATTACCGTGGCGCCAACTGGGAACGGGATGCCCGTGTCACCCGGGTGGCCGATCTGCGCAAGGTGGTAGATGGCGATCCATCCCCCGACGGCAAGGGTACGCTGCAAATCGCGCGCGGTATCGAGGTTGGTCATGTGTTCCAACTCGGCCAGAAGTACGCCGAGGC